>NZ_LIRL01000940.1 GCF_001419795.1 Streptomyces niveiscabiei | reverse complement strand
CGCCAAGCCCGCCCCGGCGTCCCCGCCCGCCACCGGCGGCTCCGCGCCCCGCTTCATGGGCAGCGACAAGGTCCTGATCGGCGGCTCGATGACCGACGCCTCGGCGAACGCCGCGCCGTTCGACGTGCGCTACGCCTACATCCACAGCAAGCCGGCGCCTTCGTCGGCCGCCTATACGGCGTCGCGCTGCAAGGACGAGTGGTCGGGCTGGTGGGGCTGCTGGGGCGGCAGCAGCACGGCGCCCGGAAACCAGGTGACCTGGCAGGACGGCGTGGCGGCCAAGGCCACCTACCAGGGCAAGCCGCGACCGCAGAAGTACCTGTGGACCTGGTACTCGTTGCGCGACCTCGGGGACATGGCGGGCGAGGGCGACGGCCCGGGCGAGGTCAAGGCCATCAACAGGACCGACCTGCTCACCCAATACCTGAACGACTACCGGTTCTTCCTCCAGAAGATCGGCACCTCGCACGACATGATCGACCTGGAGCCCGACTTCTGGGGCTTCGCCCGGTCCCTCGGCAATCTGCACCAGGTTCCCGCGCAGGTCACGGCCTCGAATCCGACGGACTGCGGCTCGCAGGAGAACAGCGCCTCCGGACTCGCCCAGTGCCTGATCTCGATGGCACGCACGTACGCGCCGAACACCGCCGTGGGCCTGCACCTCTCCTGCTTCGACTGGGAGACCGACCTCCAGAAGTGCGTCAAGGACTACGCGGACATCGGGGCGAAGAAGGCCGACTTCCTGGCCACCGACGTGTCGGACCGCGACGCGGGCTGGTACGCGCAGCCGGCCCACGGCGGCAGTGACCACTTCTGGAACGACCGGAAGGCCGCCGCCTCGCTGAAGTTCTGGAAGACGATGGCCGAGTCCGTGGGCAAGCCGGTGGTCCTGTGGCAGATCCCCGTGGGCAACATGGCGGGGAACAACACTCCCGGCCACTTCAAGGACGACAAGGTGGACTGGTTCTTCGGCCACATGGACCAGGTGGCCAACGCCCACATCGCCGGCCTGCTGTTCGGTGCGGGGTGGACGGAGCAGACGACGCCCGAGACCGACGGCGGAAACCTGATCCGCAAGACGATCGCGTACCGCAACGCGGGCGGTACGACACTCAAGTAGCGGCTCGGGTAGCCCTCAGGTAGTCCCCGGTTACCCCTCAGGTACGACGAGAAAGCGGCCCCGCGCACACCAGCGCGGGGCCGCTCCCCATACCGCTCAGACCAGATACCGCTCAGACCAGCCGCCGAGCCCCCGCCGCCGGAACCGCCTCGAAGACGCGCGGCGCGGTGAACCCGGCCGCGGCGAACGCCTCTTCGACCGCCTTCGTGATCCCGGGAACGTCCGCCTCCTCGGCCAGCACGATCGCCGAGCCCCCGAAACCACCGCCGGTCATACGGGAGCCCAGCGCCCCGGCCGCCAGCGAGGAGTCCACGACCAGGTCCAGCTCCGGGCAGGAGATCCGGAAGTCGTCCCGCAGCGAAGCGTGCCCCTCCACGAGCACCGGCCCGATCTCCCGGGCGTCCGCGCCGGACGTCATGAGCGCGACGACCCGCTCCACCCGCTCGTCCTCGGTGACCACGTGCTTCACCAGCCGGCGGATCTCCTCGTCCTCGATCCGAGCCAGCGCCGAGTCCAGCTCGGCGTAGGGCACGTCCCGCAGGGCCGTGACCCCCAGCAGCGCCGCACCTTCCTCGCAGCCCGCCCGGCGCTTGCCGTACTCGCCCTCGCTGTGGGCGTGCTTGACCTGCGTGTCGACGACCAGCAGGCGCAGGCCCTCGGAGGCGAGGTCGAAGGGGATCTGCTTCTGGGAGAGGTCGCGGGTGTCGAGGAAAAGGGCGTGGCCCTCCTCGCAGCAGGCGGACGCGGTCTGGTCCATGATGCCGGTGGGGGCGCCGACGTAGACGTTCTCGGCGCGCTGGCACAGGCGGGCCAACTGCCAGCGCTGGAGGCCGAGTTCGTAGAGGTCGTTCAGGGCGAGGGCGACGACGACCTCAAGGGCCGCCGAGGAGGAGAGGCCCGCGCCCGAGGGGACCGTGGACGTCAGGTGGATGTCCGCGCCCCGGACCGCGTGGCCCGCTTCGCGCAGCGCCCAGACCACACCCGCCGGGTACGCGGTCCAGCCGGTGTCGGTGCCGGGCTCCAGCGTCGAGAGCTCGACGACACCGCCGTCCACGTCCGCCGAGTGCAGGCGCAGGACGTCGTCCTCGCGGCGCGAGACCGCCGCGATCGCCGTGTGCGGCAGCGCGAACGGCATGACGAAGCCGTCGTTGTAGTCCGTGTGCTCGCCGATGAGGTTGACGCGGCCGGGTGCCGCCCAGACGCCTTCCGGGGCCGTGCCGTACAACTCCTCGAAGCCGTCCCGGACTTGCTGTGCGGACAACTCAGCTCTCCTTCGAAATCTGCTGCGCGAATTCCCACGCGTCGGCGACGATACCCGCGAGGTCGGCGCGGGACGGCTGCCAGCCCAGCTTCTCGCGGGCGGTGGCGGCGGAGGCGACGAGGACGGCCGGGTCGCCGCCGCGCCGGGGGGCCACGATCTCGGGGATCGGGTGGCCGGTGACCTTGCGGACGGTGTCGATGACCTGGCGTACGGAGAAGCCCTCGCCGTTGCCGAGGTTGCAGATCAGGTGCTCGCCCGCCTCGGCCGCCTTCAGCGCGAGGAGGTGCGCCTCGGCCAGGTCCGCGACGTGGATGTAGTCGCGGACGCAGGTGCCGTCCGGCGTCGGGTAGTCGTCGCCGTACACCGAGATCGCCTCGCGGCGGCCCTGGGCGACCTGGAGGACCAGGGGGATGAGGTGCGACTCGGGGTCGTGCCGCTCGCCCTGCGCGCCGTACGCGCCCGCGACGTTGAAGTAGCGCAGGGAGACCGCGCCGAGGCCGTGCGCGTGGGCCTCGCTGGTGATCATGTAGTCGACGGCGAGCTTGGTGGCGCCGTAGGGGTTGGTCGGCTTGGTGACGGCGGTCTCGGGGATCGGGACCACGTCGGGCTCGCCGTACGTGGCGGCCGTGGACGAGAAGACGAGTTTGCGTACGCCCGCCTCGCGCATCGCGCCGAGCAGCGCCATCGTCCCGCCGACGTTGTTCTCCCAGTACTTCTCGGGGCGTACGACCGACTCCCCTACCTGAGAGCTGGCGGCGAAGTGGAGGACCGCTTCGTACGAGGCGTCGAGCCACTTGCCGGCGTCGCGGATGTCGCCCTCGATGAACGTGGCGCCCGCCGGGACGCCCTCGCGGAACCCGGTGGAGAGGTTGTCGAGGACCGTCACCTCGTGGCCGGCCTCAAGAAGGTGCTGGGCGACCACGCCGCCGACGTAACCCGCACCGCCCGTGACCAGGTACTTGCTCATGAACTCGCTACCTCTCGGAGTCGCTCGGCCGCGCGCTCCGGGGAGATGTCGTTGATGAACGCACCCATGCCCGACTCGGAGCCCGCGAGGAACTTCAGCTTGCCGGACGTACGGCGGATCGTGAAAAGCTCCAGGTGCAGCGCGAAGTCGTCGCGGCTGACCCCGTCGAACTCCTCCAGCTGGCCGAACGGCGCCTGGTGCCAGGCGGCGATGTACGGCGTCACCGGCTGATCCTCGCCGAAGATCCGGTCGAAGCGCCTCAACAGTTCCAGATAGACCTTGGGGAACTCTGTGCGCGCGCCCTCGTCGAGTCCGAGCAGGTCCGGGACCCTACGACGGGGGTAGAGGTGTACCTCGTACGGCCAGTGCGCGGCGTACGGGACGAACGCGACCCAGTGTTCACTCTCCAGGACTACGCGCTCGTCGGCGAGTTCACGCTCCAGCACGGCGTCGAAGAGGTTCTCGCCGCCGGTGGCGTCCTTGTGCGCGGCGACCTGGCGCAGCATGAGGGCGGTGCGGGGCGTGGTGAAGGGGTAGGCGTAGATCTGCCCGTGGGGGTGGCCGAGGGTCACCCCGATCTCCTCGCCCCGGTTCTCGAAGGCGAAGACCTGCTGGACGGAAGGAAGATGCGACAGCTCCGACGTCCGGTCGGTCCACGCCTCCAGGACCAGGCGCGCCTGCTCCTCGGTGAGGTCGGCGAACGACGAGTCGTGGTCGGACGTGAAGCAGACGACCTCGCAGCGGCCCGAGTCGCCGGCCAGCGAGGGGAAGCGGTTCTCGAACACGACGACGTCGTACGACGAGTCCGGGATCTCGCTCAGGTTGTCGCCCTGGGTGGGGCACAGCGGGCACTGGTCGACCGGCGGGTGGTACGTCCGCCCCTGCCGGTGCGAGGCGATGGCGACCTCGTCGCCGAGCAGGGGGTCCCTGCGTACCTCCGAAGTGGTGACGGTGCGGTCGAGTGGACGGCGGTCCACCGCGTCGCGCACCGAGTCGTCCCGCAGGTCGTAGTAGATCAGCTCACGACCGTCGGCCAGCCGGGTCGAGGTCTTCTTCACCTTCGACTCCCCATCCGTGCACCAGCACAGCTAGAAGCATCCAAACAGAACCGAACACATCAAACCACAAACACACACATCCGGTCACCCTTGGAAGGGCCCTCTGTGTATCCCCCCACGTCTCTGGCAGCCGAACTGCGGCTCCCCGTCAACGCGCTCGACTACACGATCCTCGGTATCTACTTCGTCGTCGTCCTCGGCATCGGATTCGCGGCCCGGCGCTCCGTGAAGACCAGCCTCGACTTCTTCCTCTCCGGGCGCTCCCTGCCCGCCTGGATCACCGGCCTCGCGTTCATCTCCGCGAACCTCGCCGCGACCGAGATCCTCGGCATGGCGGCGAACAGCGCGCAGTACGGGGCGTACACCGTCCACTGGTACTGGATCGGCGCGATCCCCGCGATGGTGTTCCTCGGCCTGGTCATGATGCCCTTCTACTACTCCTCCAAGGTCCGCTCCGTCCCCGAGATGCTGCTCCTGCGCTTCGACAAGTGGGCGCATCTGCTGAGTTCCGCGCTGTTCGCGTTCGCCGCGATCCTCATCGCCGGGGTCAATCTGTACGCCCTCGCCATCGTCGTCGAGGCGCTGCTCGGGTGGCCCGAGTGGGTCGCCATCCTCGTCGCCGGGTTCTTCGTGCTCGCGTACATCACGCTGGGCGGGCTGTCCTCGGCGATCTACAACGAGGTCCTCCAGTTCTTCGTGATCCTCGCGGCGCTGATCCCGCTGTCCGTGCTGGGGCTGAAGAAGGTCGGCGGGTGGGACGGGCTCACCGACTCCCTGAAGGCCAGCCACGGGGACGACTTCGTCACCGCCTGGGGCGGCACCGGCATCGGGTCCGCCAACCCGCTCGGCGCGAACTGGCTGACCATCGTCCTCGGGCTCGGGTTCGTGCTGTCCTTCGGGTACTGGACGACGAACTTCGCCGAGGTGCAGCGCGCTCTCTCCGCGAAGAACCTCTCCGCCGCCCAGCGGACGCCCCTCATCGCCGCGTTCCCGAAGATCTTCATCGTGTTCCTCGTGATGATCCCCGGCCTGGTGGCGGCCGTCCTGGTCCCCAAGATCGGGACGTCCGGCTCCGACCTCCAGTACAACGACGCCATCCCCTACCTGATGGAACAGCTCCTGCCCAACGGGGTCCTCGGGATCGCCGTCACCGGCCTCCTCGCCGCGTTCATGGCCGGCATGGCCGCCAACGTGTCGTCCTTCAACACCGTGTTCACCACCGACATCTGGCAGAAGTACGTCGTCAAGGACCGGGAGGACGGGTACTACGTCCAGTTCGGGCGGCTCATCACCGCCATCGGCGTCGCCGCGTCCGTCGGGACCGCCTTCCTCGCGTCCTCCTTCTCCAACATCATGAGTTACCTCCAGACCCTCTTCTCCTTCTTCAACGTGCCGATGTTCGTCGTCTTCATCATCGGCATGTTCTGGAAGCGGGCCTCCGCGAAGTCCGGGTTCTGGGGGCTCCTCGCGGGCACCACCGCCGCGATGGTCAACTACTTCGTCCTCTACAAGCAGGACGTCATCGGCATCCCGTCCGACCAGGGCGCGAACTTCGTCTCCGCCATCGCCGGGTTCGTCGCGGGCGCGGTCGTCATGGTGGCCGTGTCCCTCTTCACGGCCCCCAAGCCGGAGGCCGAACTCCAGGGCCTCGTCTACGGCACGAAGTCGCCGGGAATGTCCGAGGCGCCCGCCGCCGGCGACGACGCCTGGTACCGGCGCCCGGCACTCCTCGGCTGGAGCGCCGTCGTCATCGCCGCCGCCTGCTACATCCCGTTCTCCTTCTGAGAGGCTCGCCATGTCCGACCACTACTCGGAAAAAGACGTCCACCGCGAGGTGACGGCCCTGGAGGAGAAGTCCACGACCGCCGCCCGCATCTTCGACCTGCGGCGCATCATCGGGGGCCTCTTCGTCCTCTACGGCATCATCATCACCATCACCGGCATCACCGACGGCGACGCCGAGATCGACAAGGCCCAGGGCATCAACATCAACCTCTGGACGGGGCTGGGGATGCTCGCCCTCGGCGTGTTCTTCCTGGTCTGGCTGTGGCTGCGGCCTACTCCGGCGCCTACGCCGCCGCTGCCGTCGCCGTCGCCGTCGCCGGAGGAGGGGGAGAAGAACTCGGAGTGACGTGAGGGTGCCTGCTCCTGGGAGGGGCGGGCACCCTTCTTGTCCCACACTGGGCGCGGGAGGACCCGTGACTCAGCAGACTCCGTACCGACGGCTGCGCGCCCTGCGCGACCGCTTCGCTCCGCCGCCCGGCCTCACGTGGCCCGAGATCAGTGGCGGGAAGCTCGTCATGACGCTGCGTCCGGGGCCGCGCCATCAACTGACCGCGATGCTGGTGCGGAGGCAGTTGGATACGCAACTCCCCAAAGGGCTGGGGGTGTTCGAGGCGACGGACACGGACGACGAGGCCCTGGGCGTCCTGCGCGTGCCGGACCTCCAGGTATGCCGTGACGCCGCGATGGAGACAGACGATCCCCTCGACCCCCGCGAGATCGTCCTCGCAGTCGAGATCGTCTCCCCGTCCAACCCGGAGAACGACTACCGGGACAAGGCCCGCGACTACCCCGCCATGGGCATCCCCCACTACCTGATCCTCGATCCCCGCGACGGCACTTGGACGTACCAGTGGGGGATCGGCCGGGCCGAGGGACGCCCCGCGTACGACAACCGGCTGCACCTGCCCTACGGCAAACCCGTCACCGTGGCCACGGAACTCGGCACCTGGCAGATCGAGACCAGTGACCTTCCCCGTTACAGCGCGAAGGACATGGGGCTCTCCCCGGGGCAGCCCTAGTCGGCGATGGTGTCCAGTTCGGTCATGTCCTCGGCGGAGAGGGAGAGGCCGGCGCCCTCGATGTTCTCGTGCAGGTGGGTGATGGATGACGTGCCGGGGATGAGCAGGATGTTCGGTGAGCGGTGCAGCAGCCAGGCCAGGGCGACCGACATGGGGGTCGTCGCCAGCCGGGTCGCGACGCGCGTGAGTGCCTCGGACTGGAGCGGCGTGAATCCGCCGAGGGGGAAGAAGGGGACGTAGGCGATGCCGGCGGCGGCGAGGTCGTCCACGAGGGCGTCGTCGTGGCGGTGGGCGAGGTTGTACATATTCTGCACGCACACGAGCGGAGCGATACCGCGCGCCTCGGCGACCTGCTCCACCGTGACGTTGCTGACGCCGAGATGGCGGATCAGCCCCTCCCCCTGAAGCCCGGCGAGCGTCTCGAACGCCTCGGCGATCGAACCGGGCCGGGTGCCCTGTGCGTCCCCCATGCGCATGTTGACCAGGTCGAGGACCTCGACGCCGAGGGATTCGAGGTTCTCGTGCACCTGCCTGCGCAGGTCCTCCGGACGGCGGGCCGTGGGCCAGCCGCCCTGCGCGTCCCGGGTCGCCCCCACCTTCGTGGCGATGAACGGCCGCTCCGGACAGTCCCGCAGCGCCTCGCGGATCAGCTCGTTCGTGATGCGCGGGCCGTACGCGGCGCTGGTGTCGATGTGGGTGACCCCGAGGCCGACCGCCTCACGCAGGACGGCCAGCGCGCCGTCGCGGTCGGCGGGCGGTCCCATGACCCACGGTCCGGCGAGCTGCATGGCGCCGTACCCGAACCGGGACACGGTCGCGTCACCCAGCGTCCAGGTTCCACCAGGAAGGGAGGGGGAGAGCGTGTTCATCGTCGCGCCTTTCACTTCATGCCGGGGGTGGTGTCTCCGTCCCCCATGCACCAGGGTTGGCGAGGAACTTCCGGCCGGGAAGTGGGTACTTCGAAGTGCCTAACGATCCAGAAGGTGAGGAGCGAGGCCAGTGACGACGACGCGGGCCGACGAGAAAGCGCGGGCCAAAGCGGAGTACAACGCGTTCCTGGAGCTGTGCCCCAGCCGCCAGCTCCTCGACCGGATCTCCGACAAGTGGGTCGTCCTGATCCTGTGCGCACTGGCCGGCGAGACCACCACCC
>NZ_LIRL01000094.1 GCF_001419795.1 Streptomyces niveiscabiei | reverse complement strand
TATACGAACCGGAGCGCACCGGATGACGGAAAAGGCGGTCTTGCGGGGATCGGGGGGATGTGCAGGGTGGGTGGGGAGGTTCTCGTGAGGTTCTCAGACCGGTGGCCAGGGGATCGCGGGCCACTCTCCGCTGGGTTCCGGGTGCTTTCCGGTCGTCAGCAGGTCGTCCACCCGCGCGCGGGTGGCGTCCAGCTCCGCCGGTGTGATGAGGGGCGTGAGGGTCGCGGTGAGGGCTCCGGAGGGCTCCAGGGCCCCTCTGAGGGCCTTGAGAGCCGTCAGGGCCTCTCCGGTCAGGGGCTCGCCCGCCCAGCCCCACAGGAGCGTACGGAGCTTGTTCTCGGTGTTGAAGGTGACGCCGTGGTCGATGCCGTAGAGCGGGCCGTCGGCGGTGGGCAGGAGGTGGCCGCCCTTGCGGTCGGCGTTGTTGATGACGGCGTCGAGGACGGCGAGGCGGCGCAGGCGGTCGTCGTCGGCGTGCACCAGGAGGGCGGTCTTCCCCTCCCCGACCTCGGCAAACCCGATGGCCTTCCAGCCCGGCTCCGGTTCCTGCGCGTCGACGAGCGCGAGGAGTTCGGCCTCGGGGGACGCCTCGATCCACAGCTGGCACATGCCCTCGCCGTAGGGGCCGTCGCGCAGGACGGTCGGCGGGATCAGCCCCCAGCCGGTCGCGGCGGACACCTCGTACGCGGCGACCTCGCGCTGCGCGAGCGTGCCGTCGGGGAAGTCCCACAGGGGCCGCTCCCCGGCGACGGGCTTGTACACGCAGGCCGCCTCCCGGCCGTCGTGGGTCACCGTGCAGTACAGGGCCGCGTTGGAAGCGTCGCTGATGCGCCCGCGCACGGTCAGCTCACCGCGCGCCAGGAGGAGCGTGTCCGCGGGTTCGACGGTGGTCACGCCCCTCGCCGGTATCCGTTCTGGCGCGGACATACGTGTCCCTCCGGGTCGAGCGGCAGGCTGCACAGCGGGCAGGGCGGTCGGCCCGCGTTGACGACGTCCAGGGCGCGCTTGGCGAACGCGCGCGCCTGTGCGCCGGTGAGGCGGACGCGGAGCATCGGGGGGCCGTTCTCCTCGTCCTGGAGGAGGCGTTCCTCCGCCTCGGCGAGGTCCTCCTCGGAGTCCGCGTCGAGCTCCACGAGGGCCTGCGCCTCGACGATCATGCGCTGTTCCTCGCCGTCCCAGGCGAGGGCCATGGTGCCGACCCGGAACTCCTCCTCGACAGGGGAGTCGAGGGGGCGGGTGTCGGAGTTCTCGGCGGGGGCGACGGCGGGTACGGCGGCGTTTCCGCCGCTGCGGCGCACGACCTCGTCCAGCAGTTCGTCCATGCGCTCGGCGAGCGCGGCGACCTGGGTCTTCTCCAGCGCGACGCTGGTCACCCGGGGGCCGGCGACGGCCTGGAGGAAGAAGGTACGGCGTCCGGGCAGTCCGACCGTGCCGGCCACGAAGCGGTCCGGCGGGTCGTAGAGGAACACCTGACGGGACACGTCCTGTCTCCAGTAAGAGTCGTGGGTTCGGATTACGTCCTGCGCGTGTGCGCGCGCTGTGCGGACCGCTTCACCCTACTGCGGGCGACGATCACGGTGCGCCCGCACCGCCTCCCACGGTCGCGTGCCCGGTCGGAGGTTCTTCGCGCGGGGCGAGGGAGGAGAGATCGCCGGTGTCTCCGAGGCGGATCAGGAAGGGGCGCAGGCGCGTGTAGCGGATCGCGGTGACGGAGCACGGTTCGACGGAGATCCGCTGGAACAGGTCGAGGTGCAGGCCGAGGGCGTCCGCGACGAGCGACTTGATGACGTCGCCGTGGGAGCACATCAGGTAGACCGCGTTCTCGCCGTGGTCGCGCTCCACGCGCGCGTTCCACTCGCGTACGGCCTCGGCGGCGCGGGTCTGCATGGAGCGCATGGACTCGCCGCCGGGGAAGGCGGCGGCCGAGGGGTGGGCCTGGACGACCTCCATGAGGGGGTCGCCGCTCAGTTCGGCGAGTTTGCGTCCGCTCCAGTCGCCGTAGTGGGCCTCCCCGATGCGGTCGTCGGAGTGCGCGGTGATCCCGCGCGCGTCCAGGAGGGGCCGTACGGTCTCCTGGCAGCGCTGGAGGGGGCTGGTGACGACTTCCGCTATCGGCAGTCCGTCGAGCCGTCCGGGCAGGGCGGCGGCCTGTGCGGTGCCGCGTTCGTCCAGGGCGACGCCGGGCGTCCAGCCGGCGAGCACCCCGGAGGTGTTGGCGGTGGACCTGCCGTGCCTGACGAGGATGAGGGTGGGCATGCGGCCAGGGTAGGTGTCCGCGCGTGTGCGCTGTCTCTCGGGCGAAGGGAGAATACTCTCCGTGATCGTCGACTGTGCCGTCTACCGTGACGGCCGCCGGGTGGAGGGTCCGCCGGACTTCTCCGACGCGCTGGCCGGGGCGCGGGCGTGCGGCGGCTTCGTGTGGATCGGGCTGCACGAGCCCACCGAGGACGAGTTCTCCCTCGTCACCGAGGAGTTCGGGCTCCATCCGCTGGCCGTGGAGGACGCCCTCAAGGCCCATCAGCGGCCCAAGCTGGAGGTGTACGACGACTCGCTGTTCGTGGTCCTCAAGCCGGTCGGGTACGACCAGGACCGCGACACCGTCTCGGCGGGCGAGGTGATGGTCTTCCTCGGCGAGGGCTTCGTCGTCACCGTCAGACACGGCCAGGACGCCCCTCTGGCGGCCGTACGGCACCGGTTGGAGGAGGAGCGGCCCGAACTCCTCGCGAAGGGCCCCACGGCCGTCCTGTACGCGATCTCGGACGCCGTCGTCGACCGGTACCTGGAGGTCGCCACCGAGTTGCAGACGGATCTGGAGGAGCTGGAGGCGGAGGTGTTCTCGCCGGACGGCGGGGACTCGCGCGGGGCCGCGTCGCGGATCTACACCTTCAAGCGCCAGGTCCTGGAGTTCCGGCGCGCCACCGGGCCGCTCACGCTGCCGCTGACCCGGCTGTCGGGGTCCTACGGGACGCCCGTGCCGTTCGTGCACGACACGTCCCGGCCGTTCTTCCGGGACGTCGGCGATCACCTCGCGCGCGTGAACGAGTCCGTCGAGGGGCTCGACCGGCTCGTCTCGGACATCCTGTCGGCCCACCTCGCGCAGATGAGCGTCCGGCAGAACGACGACATGCGGAAGATCTCCGCGTGGGCGGCGGTGATCGCCGTGCCGACGATGGTGTGCGGGATCTACGGCATGAACTTCGACCACATGCCGGAGCTGCGCTGGAAGTTCGGGTATCCGCTGGTGCTGGGGGTGATAGCGACGGCGTGCCTGGCCCTGTACCGGGGCTTCCGGCGCAACGGCTGGCTCTGACGGAGACCAGGCCGGTACGCCGGAAGCGAGCGCGGTACGGTCACGCCGGAAGCGGGGCCGGGCCGGAGGTACAGAGCGATCCGGTCACGCCGGAACCGCGGAGCAGCCCGGTCACCCCGCAAGCGCGGGCCGGTTCACCCGCGGGCGTACACGCTCTCCGCCCACGACGCGATCTGGCTCTCCGTGAGGTGCTGCGCGAGGTCGGCCTCGCTGATCATGCCGACGAGGCGCTTGTTCTCGATCACGGGAAGCCGGCGGATGCGGTGCCCCTGCATCTCCCGGAGCACCTCGTCGACGTCGGCTCCGGCGTCGATCCAGCGGGGCGTGCCCTGGGCCATCTGACCGGCGGTCACCTCGGCCGGGTCGTGCCCCATGGCGACGCAGCCGACGACGATGTCGCGGTCCGTGAGGATGCCGCAGAGCCGTTCGTCGGCGTCACTGATGGGCAGCGCCCCGACGTCGAGGTCGCGCATCAGCTGGGCGGCGCGGTCGAGGGTCTCGTGCATGGGGATCCACTGGGCGCCCCGGTGCATGATGTCTCCGGCGGTGGTCATGGACTACCTCCCTGGCCGGACGGCCGGCACGGCGCGGACGCGCCGCTGTCCCGGCGCCCTACATTCTTGCCGCGCATCGGGCGGGCCGCATGTCCACGAGGCGGACCCGGCGACGCCGGGAGCCCCGCCCCCCTCAGGAACCCGCAGGAACCCTCAGGCCGAGAACCCCACGACCTTCTCCGGGACGACCCGGATGACCACCCTGGCCTCGTCCTCCTTCTCCGCGGGCGGGTCGATGCCGAGGTACTTGTGCGCGAGGTCGTGCGGAAGCCGCTTCTCGGGGTCCGGGAGGATCTCGGCGCGGCCCCGGATCTCGACCGAGGCGTAGGGGTTCGCGAGGTCGAAGACCGTGACGCTGATACGGGGGTCGCGGCGCAGGTTGCGCACCTTCTGCCGGTTGTCCAGGGAGGTCAGCAGGACGGTGTCGTCCTCGCGTTTCATCCAGACCACCGAGTTGTGCGGGGCGCCGCCGGGGCCGATGGTCGCGACGGACGCGAAGTTCTTGCCGTCGAGGAGGGCGCGGACGGTGTCGTCGAAGAAGATCGTCATACCGACACCCTAGTTAGATGCACGTGCATACAACAGTGCTTCGGCCCGCTCTCCCTCGTTTGTTCGCCCTCAGCGTTTGTTCACCCTCAGCCGTTCCACGCGGGGTGCCGGGGATCGTCGGCCCGCACCAGGACGTCCGCGCTCGCCGCCGGGTCGGTCTCCCGCTCGTACCGCTCGAACGCGGGCAGCGTCCACTGCTCGCCCTCCGGGGTACGGCGGCGCAGCGAGCCCGGGGAGAGGCGGACGTGGACGCTGAGGTCGAAGGGGAACCAGTGCCGCAGCAGGAGCGGGCCGTGGAGCAGCAGGAGCCCGCCGGGCGGGAGTTCGACGTACGGGCTGCGGGTCGCGCGGTCGGTCGCCGGGTCCCACAGGTCGGGCAGGACGCGGCCGGTGCCGCCGGGTTCGAGGGGGCCGAAGACCTCGCGCCACAGCGCGCGGGTGTCGAACCAGCCGTCGTAGTAGGCGTCCACGTCCTGGTGGCCGTACTCGAAGCGGAGCGACGCGGGGCGCAGGAAGCCATGGGTGTCGACGACGCGGGAAGACCGGCCGCGCGCCCGCAGCCCCTCCGCGACCCGCGCCGCGAGATCCCCGGGCCGGGCCGCCGGCGCGCCGTCGAAGGCGATGCGCGGCCAGGAGCCGCCATCTGTCGGTTTCAGATCGAACAGCCGCTCCACCAGGAGGTCGGAGAGCCGGTCCCAAGTGATCGCTTCTAGTCGCACAGTGGTCATGATGCGCCAGAGGCGACGGCCGACGAGACGCCGGGGAGCCGGGCCTCGCTCCACGCCCGGACGCGTGCCGGGCGCTATGACATGGGCCGTACGCGTGCGCGCGCCTGCCCCACCCCCATCCCCGCCGGTTGCGGCGCGTGTCGTGGGTGCCGGACGGGCATCACTTGTGGTGACGGGGCGGGTGGGGCAGGATCTCGGCGGCGACAGGGGGGTTGACGTTCATGGTGGACGGGCCGTACGTGGCGATGGCGGTGGCCGGGGTGCTGGTGACCGGCGTCATGGCGGGCGTGTTCGCGGCGTTCTCGGTGCTGGTGATGCGGGGGCTGAGGGCGTTGCCCGCGGAGCAGGGGATCGCCGCGATGAACGCGATCAACAGGGCGGCGCTGGCGTCGGTGTTCATGTGGCTGTTCCTGGGGGCCGCGGCGGTGTGCGCGGTGGTCGCGGTGGTGACGTTCGTGCTGTGGCCGGAGCAGGGCCGGGTGGAGCTGCTGCTGGGCAGCGGGCTGTACCTGGTGGGCGCGTTCGGGGTGACGGTGACGGCGAACGTGCCGCGCAACGAGCGGCTGCTCGGGCTCGGCGCGGAGTCGGCGGAGGGGATCGCGTACTGGCCCGCGTACGTGCGCGAGTGGACGAGGTGGAACCACGTCAGGACGGTCGCCTCGGGCGCGGCGGCCCTCTCGTACGCCCTGGCGTTGGCCTGAGTTCGCCCCCTGGCGTTGGCCTGAGCTTTCCGCTCTGCGTGAGCGTCGGGGGCGTCGTATCGTGGCGGAAAGGTGCCGTCGTACGACTCGGACACGCGGAATGTGCCGGCGTGCGGCGCCCGCCGCGGATGCGGACGTGCGGACTCCCCCGAGGACATCAGCCATGGCGGACCCCAAGGGATTCATGCGCACCCCCCGTCAGGACTGGCCGCGCAGGCCCGTCGCGGAGCGGGTGCGGGACTGGGACGAGGTGTACGTGCCCGGCGCGCTGCTGCCCATCGTGGGCGCGCAGGCGGACCGGTGCATGGACTGCGGGATCCCGTTCTGCCACGACGCGTGTCCGCTGGGGAACCTGATCCCGGAGTGGAACGACCTGGTGTCGCGCGCGGACTGGCGGGCGGCGAGCGAGCGGCTGCACGCGACCAACAACTTCCCCGAGTTCACCGGCCGGCTGTGCCCTGCGCCGTGCGAGGCGGGGTGCGTGCTCGCGATCGACCAGCCCGCCGTGACGATCAAGAACGTCGAGTGCGCGATCGCCGACCGCGCCTGGGAGGAGGGGTTCGTGCCGCCCCGGCCGCCCGAGCGGCTCTCCGGGCGGACGGTCGCGGTGATCGGCTCCGGGCCCGCTGGGCTCGCCGCCGCGCAGCAGTTGACGCGGGCGGGGCACACGGTCGTCGTGTACGAGAAGGACGACCGGCTCGGCGGGCTCATGCGGTACGGCATCCCCGAGTTCAAGATGGAGAAGCGGCATCTGGAGCGCCGTATCGATCAGATGCGGGCCGAAGGGACGAAGTTCCGGACATCGACGGTCGTCGGGCGGGACGTTCCGGCGGACCGGCTGCGGGCGCGCCACGACGCGGTGGTGATCGCGACGGGCGCTTCGGCGTGGCGGGAACTTTCGGTGCCGGGCCGGGAGTTGGAAGGGATACATCAGGCCATGGAGTATCTGCCGCCGGCCAACCGGGTGTGCGAGGGGGACACGGAGGCCTCCCCGCTGTCGGCCGCCGGCAGGCACGTGGTGATCGTGGGCGGAGGTGACACGGGTGCGGACTGCCTGGGGACGGCGGTACGGCAAGGGGCCGCGTCGGTCACGCAGTTGGACATCTACGGCCGTCCCGACGCCGAGCGCGACCCCGACGCCGACCCGTGGCCGACGTACCCGAGGATCTACCGCCTCTCCGCCGCGCACGAGGAGGCGGCCGAACTCGGCACGGCACCCTCCGCCGACGCCGACGCGCGCCTCTTCGCGGCGTCCACGCTCCACTTCACCGGCGACGAGGCGGGCCGGGTGAACGCCCTCCACCTCGTCGAGGTCGACGAACACCGCACCCCCTTGGACGGCACCTCCCGGTCCCTCCCCGCCGACCTGGTCCTCCTCGCCCTGGGCTTCTCCGGCCCCGACCTCTCGGACGGCCTGCTCGACCAGCTGAACGTGTCCCTGGAACCCCGCGGCACGATCACCCGCGGACGCGACTTCGCCACGAACGTCCCGGGCGTCTTCGCCGCCGGCGACGCCGCGCGCGGACAGTCGCTCATCGTCTGGGCCATCGCGGAGGGCCGAGCGGCGGCAGCGGCCGTCGACCGCTACCTGACAGGCAGTTCGACCCTGCCGGCCCCGATCGGCCCGGACGACCGACCGATGATCGTGTGAGACCGGCGGGGGTGCGGGGCGGGTGCCGTGGGCTGGTGGGCGCCGTGGACTGATGGGCACCGTAGATCGATGGGCGGCGTCGACCGATGAGCGCCGTCGACCGATAAGGGCCGTCGACCGATGGGGACTTCGTACGGCCCAGGGGCCGGGGCCTCCCGTACAGCAGTCGGCCGCCGGGCCCGTGCGGCGAAGCTCCCCGCGTCGGTTCCGCCGAGTCCGGCTCAGGGCGGCCGGGCCGGGCGCCGACGATGGGCAGCGCGCCCGCGCGAAGCCGATCGGAGCGCGGAGCGGTGCGGGGCGGGTAGCCGGAGCACTGCGCCGAAAGCAGGCCGGAGCACCCACCGGCCGCCCGCGCACCCGCGCGAAACCCGGCCGGAGCACCGCACCGCAGGCCGCCCGCGCGCCCGCGCGGAAACCGTCCGGAGCCCCGCGCCACAGGCCGCCCGCGCGGAACCCGTCCGGAGCCCCGCGCCGCAGGCCGAAAGCGCGCCCGCGCGGAAACCGGACACAGAC
>NZ_LIRL01000939.1 GCF_001419795.1 Streptomyces niveiscabiei | reverse complement strand
GGGGAGGGAGGCTGCCGCGCCCACTTCTTCGTAGCCCCAGGCGCGGCAGCCTCCCTCCCCGACCTCCTGTACCGCATGGGCTGGGACGACCCCACAACCCTGGACCTGAGGGGCCTGGGCAAGGGCGCATACATCACGGCACCACCATCGGACAGGGCAGGCCTGGGCCCGGTCACATGGCTCCGCCCCCCGGACCTGGACTCAGCAACGAAGCCTCCGGCGGCGAGACTGCTCCTGGGAACGCTGGCGTACGTGGCACACAGGTCAAGGGCATAAAAAAGTGCCCGCTTCTCTACCAAGAAACGGGCACTCGATTGTTTTTAGGGGCGCGGGGAACGGCGCGACCAGCCACAAACTACCCGCAGCCGCCGAACCACAGAACCCGGCACCCCAATAGGCACCCCTAGTCCCCGATAAGCGCATCGACGAACGCCTCAGGCTCGAACGGCGCCAGATCGTCCGCCCCCTCCCCCAGCCCGATCAACTTCACCGGCACCCCCAGCTCCCGCTGCACCGCCACGACGATCCCACCCTTGGCAGTCCCGTCCAGCTTCGTCAGCACAATGCCCGTGATGTCGACGACCTCGGCGAACACCCGAGCCTGAACGAGCCCGTTCTGCCCCGTGGTCGCGTCCAGCACGAGCAGCACTTCGTCCAGCGGCGCCTGCTTCTCGACGACCCGCTTGACCTTCCCCAGCTCGTCCATGAGCCCGGTCTTCGTATGCAACCGCCCGGCCGTGTCGATGAGCACGACATCGACGCCCATCTCCTTACCCTCCTTCACCGCGTCGAAGGCGATGGAGGCGGGGTCACCCCCCTCGGGCCCACGCACGGTGTACGCCCCGACCCGCTCCCCCCACGTCTGCAACTGATCCGCGGCGGCGGCGCGAAACGTATCCGCAGCGCCGAGCACGACGGTCCGCCCGTCCGCGACGAGCACCCGCGCCAGCTTCCCGGTCGTGGTCGTCTTCCCGGTCCCGTTGACCCCGACGACCATGACGACGCCCGGCTTGCGCCCCTCGGGCTCGGTCTGGACGGCCCGGTCCACGTCCGTACCGACGAGCTTGAGCAGCTCCTCCCGCAGCAGGCCGCGCAGCTCGTCCGGCGTCCGCGTCCCGAGCACCTTCACGCGCTCGCGGAGCCCGTCGACGAGTTCCTGCGTGGGCATGACGCCGACGTCGGCGGTGAGGAGGATCTCCTCGATCTCCTCCCACGTGTCGTCGTCGAGGTGCTCGCGCGACAGCAGCGTGAGCAGGCCCTTGCCGAGCGCGTTCTGGGAGCGGGAGAGCCGTGCGCGGAGCCGGACGAGGCGCCCGGCCGTGGGCTCGGGGACCTCGATCGCGGGAGCCTCGGGCTCCACCGCGGCCGGCAGGTCGACTTCCTCTATGGTTCGCCGCTCTTCGTCGCGCGGCGTCTCGGCCTCGTCACCGACGTGCGGTTCGGCCGGTGGCGCGGTCAGGTCGGGCGTGGTGGACGGCGGCGGCGCGGGCAGCGACTTCTTGCGCCGCGTCCCGACGACGAGTCCACCGATCGCACCGAGGAGGACCACGGCGATGATGACTACAAGGATGACGGTTTCCATAACGGGTCCAGTATGCGTGACCTCAGGATCGGCGGGCCGTCGGCCGCACGGGCCGCGCATACCGGGAGCGTGCCGGGGCGGGCGGGGTCCGGGGGCTGCCGCACCCCTCGCCGTACCCCTCGCCGCACCCCTGGCCATCTGACGTACCGTCAGCTACGGTCCCTCCCCACCGACGAAGGGGACCGCCATGCCCGTCTCCGTGCTCCGCTTCAACCTCGCCGCCCCGGACGCCACCCCCGCCGAGCTGGCGGCCCGCTATCAGGCCGCCCTCCGCATGGCCGCGTACGCCGACGGCCATGGCGTGACGACCGTCCAGACGGAGGAGCACCACGGCGCCGAGAACAACTGGCTGCCGTCGCCGTTCACGTTCGCGGGCGCGGTCCTGGGGGCCACGGAGCGCCTCGCGGTGACCGTCTCCGCCGCGATCGGCCCGCTCCACGACCCCCTGCGGCTGGCGGAGGACATCGCCGTACTGGACCTCCTGAGCGGAGGCCGCCTGATGACGGTGGCCGGGATCGGGTACCGCCGCGAGGAGTACGACCGGGCGGGCGTCCCCTGGGAGCGCCGGGGCCGTCTCCAGGACGAGCTTCTGGAGACGCTCCTCCAGGCGTGGACCGGCGAGGACTTCACGTACCGGGGCCGCAAGGTACGGGTCACCCCCCGCCCGGTGACGGCCCCGGTACGTGAAGTC
>NZ_LIRL01000938.1 GCF_001419795.1 Streptomyces niveiscabiei | reverse complement strand
GCTCCGCCGCCCGCGCCGCGGACAGGGCCTCGCCCGCCAGCAGGTCGGGCAGCCGCAGCGTCACCGCGGCGCGGGCGGCGGAGCGGGTGGGGGCCGACGCGGACGCGCTGCACCGGCTGCTGAGGCTGCTGTCCCGGCACGGGGTGCTCGCGGAGACGCCCGACGGCAGGTTCCTCGGCACCGCGCTCTCCGAGGCGCTCCGGGAGGGCCACGCGTCGGGGCTGGTGTCGTCCCTGGACCTCGGCAGCGCGCAGGCGCGGATCGACGAGGTCTCCCGGGGCATCCTGCACTCGGTGCGCACCGGCGAACCGGTCTACGAGCGCCTTTTCGGGCTCCCGATGTGGGAGGACTTCGCCGCCGAGCCGGCGCTGTCGGAGTCCTTCCAGGAGTGGATGAGCAGCAAGACGAGGCTGCTGGCGCCCTCGCTCGTCGAGGGCTACGACTGGAGCGGCGTCCGGCAGGTGATGGACGTCGGCGGCGGCCGGGGCACCCTGCTGGCCGCACTCCTGGAGAGCGTGCCCGCGCTGCGCGGGACCCTGCTGGAGCTGCCCGGTACGGCAGAGGAAGCGGTGCGTGAACTCGCGGACAGCGGCGCGGCGGACCGGATCTCCGTGGTGGGCGGCAGCTTCTTCGACGCCCTGCCGACGGGCGCCGACACGGTCGTCCTGCACAACGTTCTGGTCAACTGGGACGACGAGGCGGCGACCCGCATCCTGCGGCGGTGCGCGGAGGCGGTCGGGCCGGGGGGTCGGGTCCTCGTCCTGGAAGGACTGCCCGCCGACGAGACAGGCGAGACAGGCGAGATCGGTGCCCGGGACGGCGGCGTCCTCGACGACCAGCGCCTCCTCGCCCAGATCAACCTGCTCATGCTGATGCTCTTCGGCGGCAAGGAGCGTTCCCTGGCGGAGTACGGCGGGCTCGCCCGGACGGCGGGACTCGCCGTCACCTCCGCCTCGCCCACCGCGTCCGGCGTCTGGGTGGTCGAGTGCCGCCCCACAGCCGCCTGACCACAGCCGTCTGACCACAGCCGTCTGACCACAGCCCTCTGCCCGCCCGCCGTACGCACCCCGCCGCTCCGGCTCTCCCGCAGACGGCCCGGGTACGGCCGTACGGCACCCCGGGACCCGAAGACCTCAGGGAACTCGGGGCCTCGGGGACCTCCAGGGAACGCAATGAAATCAAGGTTTCGGTGACTTCAGGCCCTGGGGAGGAACGATCTTGCAGCGGTCGGCAGCCTCGGGGGGCCGCGTGGCAGGGTGCGCCGTCGTCGTAGGAGGACCGTGAGTCGTAGGGAGCCCGTGAGATGCCGATACCCAGTCGGGAAGCCGCGTTGTCCGCCCTGCGGGAGGCCATGCGGACAGCGGTCGAGGAGGGCGGCGCGGTCGCCGTCGTCCACGGTCCGCCGGGAGTCGGGAAGACGTACCTCGTCGAACGGTTCGCGCGGGAGGCACGCGCCGAGGGAGCGGTCGTACGCCAGGCTACCGGGACCCTGACCGGCCTGGACGTGCCGCTCGGGCTGGTCGACCAGCTGTTCGGCGACGACGAGGCCGTGGGGGGCACCGGCACCGAGCCCGCGCACTCCTGCGATCCCGAGGCGACCCGGCCCTGCCCGTCCTGCCAGACCCTGGCCTCGCGGGTGCGGCCCCTGATCGAGCGGTTCCTGCGGTCCGCCCCCGGCACGCACCGCGTGGTCCTCGTCCTGGACGACCCGCACCTCGCCGACCCCGCCTCGCTGTGGGTGCTGCGCTCCCTGCTGGCCCGCGTGCGCACCCTGCCCGTCCTCGTCGTCGTGGCCGGCGGCCACCCCTCCCCGCTCCGGCAGTTCCGGGACTTCCAGTTCGCCGTCCTGAAGCACTCCTCGCTGCAAACGATCAACCTGGCGCCCTTCACGTTCACCGAAAGCGCCCAGTTCCTGCGGGAGTTGACCGGGATACGGCTCTCCTCGGCCCTGATGAAGGAGGCCATGGCGCTCACCGGGGGCAACGCACGCCTCCTGGTGGCCGTCGGACGGGACAGGAGGACGCTCCCGCACCTGGCCGACCCCGCGGAGTCGCCCGCGTCCGCCCAGTTCCAGTACCGCATGGCCATGGCCGTACGCCTGTTGACGGGAGCCGGGCACCGGGACGGGCTCGAACGGGTCGCGCGCGCTCTGGCCGTCGTGGACACCGGCGGATCGACGGCCCTGATCAGCGCTCTGAGCGGGATCGGCGTCGTCGGGACGGCGAGCGCCTTGCAGTGGCTGGAGGCCATGGGGCTGACGTGCGGGGGCGTGTTCAGGCATCCGGTGATCCGCGCGGCGATCCTGGAGGATCCCGATTTCACGGAGCGAGTGGAGTTCCACCGCTCGGCGGCGCGGCTGCTGCACCGGCAGGGCGTCTGCGCCCGCGAGGTGGCCCGCTGCCTGGTCGCCGCCGAGGTCGCGGCACAGCCGTGGGAGCGGTCGGTGCTGCGGGACGCCGCACGGCACGCCCAGGCCGAGAGCTGCTGGACCGAGGCGGTGCGCTGCCTGGACCTCGCGTACGACTTCGCGTCCGGCACGGGCGAGCAGGCCGAGGTGCTCATGGAACTCGCCTGCGCCACCTGGCGGGTGGACGTCTCCGCCGCCCTGAGCCACCTGCCCGACCTGGTCGCCCACGCCCGGCAGGGGCGGCTGTCGGGCCAGAGCGTCGCCGCGGTCTCCGCGATGCTCGCCTGGAGCGGCCACCGCGGCACGGCCGAGGAGATCCTCGGTCTCCTCGGCGAACCCGACCGCGAAGAACTCGACCGGATCTGCGGCCGGCCGGAACTCTCTGCCCCCGGCCGGCAGCCGCGCGCCGCCGCGGACCGCGACCCGTGGTCGGGCGACGCCTGCGACAGCGCCGCCGAGGACGCGCAGACGGGCATCCCGAGCAAGGAGATGATCCGCTCCTACTTCCTCGACGCCGACCAGGCGAACTGGGTCGTGGACGTCGCCCGCTTCACGACCCGGCTCCTGCACCGCGTCTGCCTCACCCTCCCGGACATCCCCTGCGACGGCCTCGCCGACGAGGGCCGCGGCACCATGAGCCCCTTCCGGCGGCTGATCCTGCACTGCCTCCAGGCGGTCAACGCGCTGAACGCCGGACGCCCTGCCGACGCCGAACGGGAGGCGCGCGGCGCGCTCGCCGACCCCGCCGACTGGGGCATCCACGTCGGCCTCCCGCTCAGCGTCCTGATCCTCGCCCAGGTCCAGCAGGGCAGGTGCGAGGAGGCCAAGGCGACGCTGCGCACGCCTGTGCCCGACACCCTCTTCGAGTCGGAGTTCGGCCGCCTCTACCTGCACTCGCGCGGCCTGTACCGGCTGGCGACCGGCACCCCCTCCTCGGCGCTCGGCGACTTCCTCAGGTGCGGTGAGATCGAACGCCGCCTCGGTGTCCCCGCCTCGCCCGTCTGCCCCTGGCAGGCGTGGGCCGCGATGGCGCACCTCCAGCTCGGCCGCACGGACGAAGCGGTGCGCGGCGCGGAGGCCGTGGTCGCCGGGCCCGCTCCCCTCTGGGGGAGGGCGACCGCGCTGCGGGTCCTCGCGCTGGCCCGGCCGACCGAGCTGAGGGCCGACCTCCTGCGGGACGTGGTCGGACTCCTGGAGGATTCCCCGTTCCGCGTCGACCTCGCGATGGGCCTGTACGAACTCGGCCGTACCCAGTACGCCCTCGGTAACACGAAGGTGGGACGCGTGCTGGTGCGCCGGGCCTGGAACATGGCCAGGTACTGCGGGTTCGAACTGCTGCTGCCGGGCGACCAGATGCCGGCGGGCTTCGGCGGGCCGGAACTCGCCGACGACCTGTGGGAGGAGCCCGAGGGGACCCTCAGCACCGACGTCCTCAGCTCCGCCGAGCGGCGGGTGGCCTGGCTCGCCGGCATCGGCCACAGCAACCGGGAGATGGCCGAGCACCTGTGCGTCACGGTCAGCACGGTCGAGCAGCACCTCACGAAGATCTACCGGAAGCTCGGTCTGAAGCAGCGCAACGATCTCCTGACGGCGTTCCCGGTTCTGCCGGACGGGACGATCTCCTGACGCCCTTGGTCCGGGCGCGCTCCAGGAGGGCCGCCGCCACTGCCGCGAGCAGGGCGACCGTGCCGCCGAGCCACAGGCTCATCCGTACTCCGTGTCCCGAGATCAGCCATCCGGTGAAGAGCGCTCCCACGGGTGTGGACCCCTGCATGATGAGGGTGTAGACGGCCAGGACGCGGCCCCGGTAGCCGGGGTCGGCGCCGAGTTGGACGCGGTGGTTGGCGGCCTGCCCGAAGTAGACGGACGCGCATCCGGTCGCGGCCAGCAAGGCCGTCGCGGCCAGGAAACCGGGGGAGAAGCCCGCGAGCGCCTCCAGCCCCCCGAGGGCCGCCGCCGACACGACGACCGTGCGGGCCGGGGGGCGTCCGGTTCTGCGGGTGGTGGCGAGCGCCGCGCACAGGGAGCCGGCCGAGAACGCGGCGGTGAGGAGGCCGAAGGCGCGGGCGTCCGTGTCGAAGACGTCCTTGGCCAGCAGGGGCAGGGTGAGCTGGAAGTTGAGGGCGAACACGCTCACCACGAGGACCAGCAGAAGGGGCACGGCCAGGTCCGGGCGCTCCCGGATGTGCCGCAGCCCGTCGCGGACCCCTCCGCGCTGCCGTGTCACGGGGGCCCGCATCTCGGCGGTGCGCATCAGGCGCAGACACAGGAGGACGGCGGCGTAGCTGGCGGTGTTGAACGCCATGACCGGTCCGACTCCGGCGAAGGAGATCGCCAGCCCGGCCAGCGCGGGGCCGGCGACGCGGGCGAGGTTGAAGTAGGCGGCGCTGAGCGCGGACGCGTTGGGCAGCAGATCGCCGCCGACCAGTTCTCCGACGAACGACATCCGCGTGGGCACTTCGAGGGAGTTGACGGTGCCGAGGAAGAACGCGAACGCGAAGACGTGCCACAGCCGTACCGCGCCGAGCGACACCAGCAGCGTCAGACCCAGCGCACCGGCGGCCGACGCGGTGTTGCACACCGTCAGCAGCAGGCGTTTGTCGTGGCGGTCGGCGAGGGTCCCGCCGTAGAGGGTGAGCAGCAGCATCGGGCCGAACTGGGCGGCCGTGACCAGTCCGAGGGCGAGCGCCGGGTTGTCGGTCAGGCCCAGGACCAGCCAGTCCTGGGCGGTGACCATCATCCAGGTGCCGGTCACCGACAGGATCTGCCCGGTCGCGAAGAGCCGGAAGTTCCTGACCTTCAGGGAGCGGAACATGCCCCGGCCCGAGGTCACGGCCGCCCGCCCGGGGCGGCCGTGCGTATCCGGGGGGCGTCCAGGCCGATGAGGCAGTTCTCCAGGAAGGCCAGGGCCCGCAGATGGTAGGCGCGGGCGGAGCGGCCCAGGCCGATGTTGTGCCCGGCGTGGGCCTGCCGGTCGACGGTGACCGGCGTACCGGCCGCGAACAGGGCCGTCAGATCGGCCAGCGCGGCCGGGTCGTGCCGCCACAGCGCCTCGTGCTCGGCGAACGTGAACCGCACCGGCACCCCCACCTTCGGCGCCGCCGCCCGCAGCAGCTGGGGCCAGTGCGCCAGCTCGTCCCGTTCCGCGCGGGGCATCGGCTCGGCCAGGTCCCGCATCGCGGTGAACGTGCCCGGCGGGTACAGCCGCAGCGGACCCCAGCTCCGGGAGGACCGGCCGCGCTCCAGCGCCCGCGCCACCTCGGCGGGGTCCAGCGCGTACGCGTACCCGCAGCCCGAGACGTCCACGCCGAGCAGGCCGGGCGGCGGCTGTTCGGCGGCGGTGACCAGCGCGACCTTGCCGCCGTAGGAGTGCCCCAGCAGGAAGAGGCCCGCGCCCGTCGGGTGGCGGGCGGCGAAGTCGGCCAGAGCCGCCCGGACCAGCGGGGCCTGCGCGCGCGGGCCGAGCCCCTCCGGCAGCAGGGCGGCGGAGGCACGGTAGCCGGGACGGTCCAGGGCCAGGACGCCGAACCCCAGGGCACGGGCCGCCGTCAGCAGCGACAGCGACGGGTCGGCCGGGGCCGTGAAATAGCCGGCGTTCATCCCGCCGCCGTGCAACGCCACGACGACCGCGCGCGGCGGCGTGCCGGCGGGCTCGCACAGCAGCGCGGACAACGCGACACCCGAGGCGTCGAGCGTGATCCGGCGGGCCGCGGGGGCCGGTTCCGGTAAGGGCATGGGGGTTCTCCTCGCACATCGGTACGTCACACCGTCATGGGCTGCGCCGGATCTGCTCGGAGACCACCTTCCGGGTCTCCTCCGAAGGGAACGGCTCGGACAGGGCGGGCAGGGACAGGAGGATCGCCTCCTGGAGCTCCCGCAACTGCGTCGAGGGCTCGATACCTACCTGGTCCATCAGAGCCGAGTAGAAACCCCGGTAGCTCTGGAGAGAGTCGGCGACCTGACCCGACCGGTACAGCGCCAGCATCCGCTGGTACTGGAGCTTCTCGTTGAGCGGGTGCAGCGCCGCCAGCGAGTTCAGGTCGGGCAGGAGCTGGAGGTCGCAGCCCTGGCCCAGACACGCGTCCACCCGCAGGACCTGCGCGGACAGCCGCGCCTCCTCCAGCTTCACCGCGTAGCTGTCCAGCAGGGAACCGCGGTGGACGTCGACCAGGGCGGAACCACGCCACAGGTCGAGGGCCTCGGTGAGTAAGGTCACGGCCTCGGCGTAGCGGCCGGCCTGCAACTTCCGGTGCCCGTTGGCGACAGCCGCGTCGAAGTCCTCGAAGTCCTTCGTGGTCGTCTCCGGTGTCCGGAGCACATAGCCACCGGGGTGGGTGACGATCGAACTGACCGGCTGATCGCGCTCGATGGCCTTCTGCTCCGCCTTCTTCAGGATCTTCCGGATCTGGAGGATGTAGGTCTGGAGCGTCGTGGAAAGGCTGCGCGGCGGTGTGCTGCCCCACATCTCGTCGGTGAAGTCGGAGACCGTCACCACGGCATTGGAGCGGATGGCGAGCAGGGCGATGATCTGCCGGAGTTTCGGCGCCGAGGGCACCACTGAATTCCCTCCCACGGCGAATTCGAGTGACCCGAGTATCTTCACTTCCACCATGGTCCACGCCCTTTTCAGGCGGCATCTGACAAAGCCGCCGTATCGGTCGAACTGAGGAAAGGATGTGACGACGACCTTAAGTGGGGTCCGGTGGGCGGCCAACCCCTACGGTGGTCACGGTGAACGAATCCCCGGTCATTGCGTGATTGCGCATCCGGGGCTGGATAGGGGGCGGGTAGGGGGTGCCCGATTCCGGGCGCCCCGCGACACGGGCGGTGTCGCGGGGCCACCTCGGTCAGGCTTTGCTCTCGGCGTATTCCTTCGCGAATCCGAGAGTGGCGAGGCTGTTCGCGCTCAGGGCGTTGCGGACGAACTCCCGCGCGTCCCCGATCCCCGCGCCCGCGCCCAGGACCTGACGGACGGTCCCCGGGTTCAGCACCACCGTGTGGCGCGAGGTCACGGCCAGCCCGCCGGACTCCTCGGCCAGGCTCCACCGGCCCGTGTGCACGGTCATCAGCGCCGGCACCCGGGTCTGCTTGTAGACGATCCGCGAGGTCGGGAAGCACACCCGCACCGATTCCGTCGTGTGCCGGGAGCCGTCCCTCGTCAGCGTGTCCATGGTCAGCAGCTGAAGCCCGGGCTCGGTCTCGCGCAGCTCCACCCGGTCGACGTGCGGCAGGCGCTCGCGCCAGCGGTCGGCCGCGTTCAGGAAGTCGTACACGTCCTTCGCCGAGCCGTCGACGTGCACGGTGTCGTCGAAGGTCAGCAGCAACTCGCCCGCGCCGCTCGCCCGTTCGGCGGCGTCGCGCAGGGCGGCCAGCTCCGAGCGGCTGTTGCGGTCGACCGCTTCGTCGATCCAGGCGAGGCCCTGCGGGGAGTCGTCGAGGGCGCGGTAGTCGTGCAGCAGACGGACCCGGCAGGCGTCGTCGGCCAGCGGTTCGATCACCCAGGCACCTCCCATCGACGCGACCGGAGGCGCGGACACCTCCTGGCGGAACGTGATCCGCAGGCCTCGCGGGTCCAGCTCCCGGCGCGAGGTCCAGCTCTTCACCTCGCCCCGGGCCGTCGCCCAGATCCGTATCCGCTCGCCGCGGTCCGTGTACTCCAGCCGCTCCACGTGGATCGTGGGCGGGAAGACCTGAGGCCAGCTCGTGACGGACTCGACCAGCCCGTACACCGTGGCCGCCGGAGCCCTCACCGTGATCTCGTGCTCGACCTCACGCGGTGCCGACGCGCTCATCCGGTTCTCTCCCTTCTGAGTGACATTCCTGTGCGGTGTTTGCGTACATGATTTCCGTATGCGATTTCCGTATACGATTTCCGTTCGGAATTTCTGAACGGCGCGGGTGTTTCAGAAATTGCCGAGACCACCGCAGACGTTGATGGCCTGGGCCGTGATCGAGGCGGCCGTGTCGGAGGTCAGGTACGTCACCAGGCCGGCCACCTCCTCGGGGGTCGAGTAGCGGCCCAGCGGGATCTTCGCCCGGAACTTCTCCAGGACCGTGCCCTCGGAGGTGTCCCACGCCTCGGCGTACCCCTGGCGCACCCGCTGCGCCATCGGCGTCTCGACGTACCCCGGGCACACGGCGTTGACGGTGATCCCGGTCGGCGCCAGCTCGTTGCCGAGCGCCTTCGTGAACCCGACGACGCCGTGCTTGGAGGCGGAGTAGGGGGCGCCCAGGACGACGCCCTGCTTGCCGGCGGTGGACGCGATGCTGACCACCCGGCCCCGCCGCCTCTCCCGCATCCCGCCGGTGGTCAGCGCCTCGCGGGTCATCCGGAACACGCTGGTCAGGTTGGTGTCCAGGACATCAGCCCACAGCTCGTCGGAGATTCCCGCGGTCACCCCGCCCCCGCTGCGCCCCGCGTTGTTCACGAGCGTGTCGACCGCGCCGTACCGCTCGACGGCGGCGGCCACGAAGGCCCGTACGTCGTCGCCGGACCGTACGTCGCACGGCCGCCCGTCCACGTCGTACCCCTCGTCGCGCAGGGTCTTGACCGTCGCGGCCACCGAGTCCTCGGTGCGGGCGCAGAAGTAGACGCGGTAGCCCTCGCGGGCCAGGCTCCGGGTCACCGCGAGGCCGATGCCGCTGGTCGCGCCGGTGACGAGGGCCGTGCGTGCGTCCCTGTCGGACATGGTGTGCTCCTCTCCCGCTCAGGCCAGATGGGCGACGGACAGATGGTTGTTGACGATGTCGACCAGCGCGCGCGGGGTACCGGCGTCGCCGAGGACCTCCTCGTCCAGGGAGACGCCGAACTCGCGCTCGATGCGGGTGCAGGTCTCCAGGACCGCCAGCGAGTCGTAGCCCAGCTCCTGGAAGCCGAGGTCGACGGTCGCCGCCTCCACACCGGGGCCCTCGGGCTCACCGGCTCCGTCGAGGAGGATGCGCTTCAGGTCGTCGATGCTGAACACCTTCTTGGTCATGCCGATCTCTCCTTGTCCGTCTTTGGATGGCTAGCTGCGGGCGGACGTCATCCCGCCGTCCACCACGAACTCCGCGCCGGTCACGTTGGGCACCAGGTCCGAGGCGAGCAGCAGCGCGAGCGCGGCGATCTCGCCCTGCTCCGTGACCCGCCCGGTGGGGATCCCGGCGAGCTTCGGGACCTTGTCGATCACCTCGGCCAGCGGGATGCCGAGGTCGCGCGCGAGCCGGTCCCCGGCGCCGCCCGGCGACGTCCACAGGCCGGTGTTGACGACGCCCGGCGCGATCGTGTTGACGCGCAGCCCGTGCCCGGCGTACAGCTTCGCCAGCGCGTGGGTGAAGTTGAGGGCCGCGCTCTTGGCGGCGCTGTAGGGCAGGTGCCCGGGGTCGGGGGTGCGGGCGGCGACGGACCCGATGTGGATGACGCTGCCGCGGCGCTCCAGGAGGCTCGGCAGCGCCGCCCGGGTGGTCCGCACCGTGCTGAGGAACGTGAGCTTGAGGGCGTCGTACCAGTACCGGTCGTCGATCGCCGGGAACGGCCGGTCCGGGATGAGGCCGCCGCCCACGTTGTCGACCAGCACGTCGATGCCGCCGAGCTGTTCGAGGGCGTGGTCGACGAGGAGCCCGGGGCCCTCCGGGGTCGACAGGTCGACCTCGAAGGCGAGGGCGCCGCTGCCGAGCGCTTCGGCGGTGACGGTCCGGGCCCCGCAGACGACGCGGGCCCCCTCGTCGGCCAGCGCCCGCGCGATGGCGAGGCCGATGCCCCGG
>NZ_LIRL01000937.1 GCF_001419795.1 Streptomyces niveiscabiei | reverse complement strand
GTGTCGCGGAGACGCCGAAGCGGTCGCCGAGGGCGGGGGCGGAGTAGACCTCGCCGGGGAGGAGTTCACCGGTGCCCAGCGCGGAGCGCAGCGCGTCGAGGATCTGGCCCCGGACGGAGGCGCGTTGGACGATCGGCCGGGGGCGGGGGATCGGCAGCTCGCTGTGGGTGTGCTCGCCCCGCGCGGAACCCTGCTGAGGCACGCTCGCCCGGCGTTCGGTGGCCTCACCGGCGTACCCGGCGTCGGCGTGGCCCTCTAAGCGCGCGGCGGCGATCCCGTACGGCTCGTAGGAGCCCGGTGTGGCAGGGGTCACGGGGGTCTCCTCCGGGCTTGTCGGTACTTGGGGCCATTACGACCGGTTGTTACTCGTCCGTCAAGCACCTTAGGCCCACCGGCTCTCAGTTCAAATCCCAACCATCTTGAGTAAGGTTAGGCTTACCTTCAGAAACTCGTGGATCGGTGGCCCCGGCATGCCCACTCCCCCGCCCGTCGTGCACGACGCGTACGCCCGCCTGACGGAGGTCTGCCCGAGCGTCACGGTGCGGCACATCGGGGACGGCGAACCGGCACCCACCGCCCCGGGCTGGGTCTCGGCGGCGGGGCTCGCGGAGGGAAACGCCGAGCTGGAGCGGTACCTCGCCTGGGACGAGGCACAGGTCCTGCGGGACTACGGCAGGAAGGGCCGCCCGGACGTGGTCGCGAGCTTCGGCCTGCACCGCTACTCGTGGCCGGCGTGCCTGCTGTTCACGATCCCCTGGTTCCTGCACCGCCGGGTGCCGCGCCTGCCCGTGACGCATGTCTCGTACGACCGGACGGAGGGGATGCGCCTCGCGGTCCGTACGCCGGAGGCGTTCGCGTGCCTGCCGGGCGACCCGGCGGCGGGGCGGCCGGGGGCGCGGGTCGTGCCGGACGAGGAGGCGCTGAGGGCGGAGCTGCGCGCGGCGGTCGCCGAGCACCACGAGCCGCTGCTGGCGGGGTTCGGTCCGCGCATGCGGCGCAGGGGCCGGGCGCTGTGGGCGATGGTGACCGACGAGATCGTCGAGGGCGTCTGGTACGTCGCCGCGCTGCTGGGCGAAGAGGAGAAGGAACGGGCGCGCCGGGAGCTGGAGTTGCTGCTGCCGGGGGCGACGCGGCCGTACGTGGGGACGGCGGCGTTCCGTGAACTCACCGGCCCCGACGGGCAGTCGCTGCCGACGCGGGACCGGGCGAGCTGCTGCATGTACTACACGATCGACCCGGACGACATGTGCGTGACGTGTCCGCGCACCTGCGACGCGGAGCGGATCGCCAAGCTCACGGCCACCGCGGCGAGTTGACGCCGGCTCAAACACCCCCTCGGTGCGGGGGTGCGTCCGGTGCTGTCGTAAGATCATCGCCGAACGGGACGGCCGTACGGTAACAGGGGATTCACAATTTCCTCACGAGCCGCGGGAACTTTCCGTGGAACCATCCGTACGGGTAGTCTTATTCGAACTCAACTCCCGCCGCTCAAGCAGCAGTTCGAGCAGAACGTCGCCGTGGGCATCCCCTTGCACCTCCTTGGCGGCCTCTTGTCCCGAAACCCCCTTGAGGGCCGGTGGGATTGGGCCAATATGGCGGGCGATACGCCCTATCCCAATGCAAGGGACTCCAGATGAGACTGACCGACATATCGCTGAACTGGCTGCTTCCGGGCGCCGTACTGCTCCTGGGCCTGCTGGCGGCGATGGCGGTGCTCGCGCGGAGCAAGCGGTCCGGCGGGGAGCACGCCAAGGACGACTCCTGGGAGCGCAGCGAGGAACGGCGTAGGCGCAAGGAAGCGTTCTACGGCATGGCCTCCTATGTCCTGCTGTTCTGCTGCGCCGCCGTCGCCGCGGCGCTCTCCTACCGGGGGCTGGTCGGCTTCGGCCGGGAGAACCTCGGCCTTTCCAACGGGTGGGAGTACCTCGTCCCGTTCGGCCTCGACGGCGCGGCCATGTTCTGCTCCGTCCTCGCCGTGCGCGAGGCGAGCCACGGTGACGCGGCGCTCGGCTCCCGGATACTGGTGTGGACGTTCGCGGGCGCTGCCGCCTGGTTCAACTGGGTGCACGCGCCCCGGGGTCTGGGCCACGACGGCGCGCCCCAGTTCTTCGCCGGGATGTCCCTGTCCGCCGCGGTCCTCTTCGACCGGGCGCTGAAGCAGACCCGCCGGGCCGCGCTGCGCGAGCAGGGTCTGGTGCCGCGTCCGCTGCCGCAGATCCGTGTCGTGCGCTGGATAAGGGCTCCGCGCGAGACGTACAAGGCGTGGTCGCTGATGCTCCTGGAGAACGTCCGCAGCCTCGACGAGGCGGTCGACGAGGTGCGCGACGACAAGCAGCGCAAGGAGGAGTCGAAGCGGCTCCGGCGTGACCAGCAGCGCGTGGAGAAGGCCCAGTTGAAGGCGATCAGCCGGGGTCACCGGGGCTTCCCGGGGCGCGGCGGCCGTCCGATGGACGCGCCCGCCGAGGTCGCCCTGGAGCGGGTCGCGGCCTCCTCGGAGCCTGCCATAGCCGGCGCCGGAGCACCGGAGCAGCTTCCGGTCCGCCAGCGTCCGTCCCTCTCTCCGGTCCGGCACGGCTCCGAGGCGTCCGCCGCCTCGCCCGCGACCGTCGACCTGACCGCGGAGGACGACACGATGGCGCTGCCGCGACTGGACTCCCTGGAGCGCAAGCTCAAGGATCTGGAGCAGCAGTTCGGCTGATGCCGTGCGGAGTGTGCCGTACGGAGTACCTCGGGGCGGGGGCGCGACCTGAACAGGGCCGCGCCCCCGCCCCGTTGTGCGTCCTGCGGCGATCCGCCGCGCGAACTACGCGGCGTCCGCGTCGAGTTCGAACCAGACCGCCTTGCCGATGCCGTGCGGCCTGATCCCCCAGGAGTCCGCGAGGGCCTGGACCAGCAGCAGGCCCCGGCCGTGGGTGCCGTCGTCGGCGCGCGGCGCCTGCGGGCGGGGCAGCCGGTCCACGAAGTCCCGTACCTCCACGTGGAGTCCGTCGGGGCCGACGGACGCCGTCAGGACCGCGTCGTCGTCGGTGTGGAGCAGCGCGTTGGTGACCAGTTCGCTGGTGAGCAGCTCGGCGATGTCCGAGCGGCCCGGTTTTCCCCAGTTGTGCAGCAGTTCCCTGAGCGCGTGCCGGGCCTCGGGCACCGCGCCCAGGTCCGCCCGCCCCAGCCGCCGTCTCAGCTGCGGCTGCCCCCTGTCGATGGAGTCCTCGCCTGTCCGTCTCGCCGAGGAGGCCCCGATCGCCGTGGGACCGCCCCCTCGTGCCTGCCTCTTCATGACCCCCGCCCGCGCGCCGATGTCGGTTTCCCTCCTGCTCGAACACGTTCACGGGGATCCATGCCCCGTGAGGCGGGCGGCAGTCATGGGCCGTCGCCGACGCCCAGGTGTTCGGCCATGTTGTCGGCACGGGGTGTCATGTCGACCGCGACACCCCTGACCTGCCGACAAGGGCCCGGGGCATATGCCACTGGCCCGCTGCGAGGTGACCGCGGGGACACCGGGCCCCTGCGCGGCGTGTACGCGAGCGGGAAGGGTGGTGCCGCGTGCTTTGCGCGACGCGGACACCCCGCGGTGCCCTCCGGACGCCGCCCGGTCTACGCGCCCCCGGCGTACGGGTCGGTCCCCCGCGTCGAGCCCCGGCTCCCGAACCCGTCGTAGCCCGACCGGAGCCCGGGCCAGAGCCTGCCTCCGGGTGACGGGCCGCAGAGCGCGCCGCGACCCCGCGCCGTGCACGTGAACTTGGCCGGAAACCGACGCGCGTCCGGGAGGCGGGGTGGTGCGGACGAGGGCCCGGTGCTGGTCACGGGCGGGTGAGCGGCGGGTGAACGGGAGACGTGGCGCGAGCGCGACGCCGAGAGCGGGCCACGGAGGGGGTCCGGGCCCGGCGTAGAGGTGACGCAGAGGGGGACCGGCGCCGCAGATACGGCACTGCCGGGACGCGGTGCTGGGGCGTGGTGCTGGGGCCGCCCTCTCGTCCCCCATGCGTGAGGGCGGCCCCGTCCCGGATGGTCAGCGGAGCTTGTTCACCGCCGTGACCGTGGTCTTCTTGAACGCCTTCACCGGCGCGTCCTTGAACGTCCCCATCTGTCCCCAGTCGACGACGGTGACGGTCCGCCCGTCCCGGCCGACGCCCAGCAGCCGTACGTCGAGCGCGCCCCACTCGGCGGCCGTGTGCAGGCCGAAGACGTGCGCGCCCTCCTCGACCTGCACCGCGCCGTAGTCCTTGAACTCGGCCTGGATGTCCGGGTACTTCTGCTCGATCCGCTCGGCGCAGGAGCGGACGTCCTTGACGATCCGGGCGTAACGCCCCTTCGCCTGCGTCTCGTCGGGCAGCACCACGCTCACCTGCCAGGCCCCCGCGTCGAGGTCGGTGCGGAACGTGCGCGACCAGGTCCCGCCGCCGCTCAGGGCCTTGCCGAGGCACGTGTCCTCCTCGACCTCCTCCGGGACACCCGCCGTGACCGGGCCCGCCGTCCACGGGGAGGAGAGGTACGGCGGCAGGTCGCCGGCCGCGAGGAAGCCCGGCGGGGCCGGGTTCGTGGCGGCGGGTACGGCGGTCGCGGTGACGACCGTCAGACAAGCGGCGGAGAGTGCGGTGAGCACGGCCGCGTGCAGGCGAGTACGCATGGGTGGTCCCCCGTGAGTGTGTACGTGGATGTGAAGGGGTCGCACCCCGGCGTACCGTCGGCGCAGCAGGTCGGGTTCCGACCGGGCCGTTCGGTGCGACACCATGAGCATCAGGGGCCACGGGGGAGCACCGCAAGCGACAGCGGCCGTCCGCCGGGGATGGAACCATCCCACCCCTGCTGACGTGCACATATACGAGTGCCTGGGATGCCGTCCCAGGCCCGGACACCACGGGGGCACGGTGACGAGCGGCCAGCATGCGGCGGACTTCGCGGAACGCCTGCGGGACCTGAAGTCCCGCACGGACCGCAGCTACGGCTCCCTCGCGCGGCGCCTGGGCATGAACACCTCCACCCTCCACCGGTACTGCGCGGGCGAGGCCGTCCCCCAGGACTTCGCCCCCGTCGAACGGCTCGCGGGCTTCTGCGGAGCGAGCCCGGAGGAACGCCTCGAACTGCACCGGCTGTGGTTACTGGCGGTCCAGGAGCGCCAGTAACCACAGCCGGTG
>NZ_LIRL01000936.1 GCF_001419795.1 Streptomyces niveiscabiei | reverse complement strand
CCCCCCGACCTCATCCCCAGGCTCGACAACCCGCCCAAGAAACACCCGAGCAACCCGCTCTTCCTCGTCCACCCACAGCTCCTTCCGAGAAGGGCCGCGCACCGCACCTCGGTACGCGGCCCGACCACATGCGTCAGGTCAGCGCGCCGATCGCCATCGGCACCCCGCGCGGTACCCCGGTCCGCAGTTGCAGCGCCAGGGCGACATCGGTCGCGTCGGGGCGGTCGTGGCCGACGAGGTCGGCGACCGTCCAGGCGACCCGCAGGACGCGGTCGACGCCCCGGGCGGTGAGCACACCGCGTTCGAGGCCCCGCTCGGCCTCGTCCATCGCGCCGGACACCGCCTGCCAGCGGCTGCGCAGCTCCCGGCCGGGGACTTCGCTGTTGGTCCGCCACGGCGTGCCGGCCAGCCGGGCCGCCGCGCGCTCCCGGGCGGCCAGCACCCGCGCGGCGACCGTCGCCGTGGACTCCCCGCCGGGCCCTCGGTACGCCAGTTCGGCGCGGCTGACGGGGTCCACCTCGACCCTCAGGTCGACCCGGTCGAGGAGCGGCCCGGAGAGCCGGGCCTGGTAGCGGCGGATCACGGAAGGCGGGCACTCGCACAACGTGTCCCGCTGCGAGAACCTCCCGCAGGGGCACGGGTTCGCCGCCAGCACCATGAGGAAGCGCGCCGGGAACCGCACCACGCCGGCGCTGCGGGCGATCACCACGTGCCCCGCCTCCAGGGGCTGTCGGAGGGCGTCGAGCGCGGTGCTGTTGAACTCCGGGGCCTCGTCGAGAAAAAGCACCCCGCGATGAGCCAGGGACACCGCTCCCGGCCGGGCGATGCCGGGGCCGCCTCCGACGAGCGCCTGCATCGTGGCCGAGTGGTGCGGGGCGCAGTACGGGGCCACGTCGACGAGCGGCTTGCCCGGCGGCAGCAGTCCGGCCACCGAGTGGACGGCCGTGACCTCCAGGGAGTCCTCCCGCCCGAGCGGGGGCAGCACGGCCGGCAGCCGCTCCGCCAGCATGGTCTTGCCGGCCCCCGGCGGACCCTCCAGAAACAGGTGGTGGCCACCGGCCGCCGAGACCTCCACGGCCGTGCGGGCCGAGAGCTGGCCCACGACGTCGGCGAGGTCGTGGCCCTGGTCCTGCTGGGCCGCGCCCATGCTGTGCATGCCGGTGGCCGCGCCCGTCCCGGGTACCCGCAGGCCCGCCAGCAGCGGATCGGGCCGCCCCACCTCGTCCGGCTCCTCCTCGGGCACCGGCTCGTCCGCGAGGACGGCGATGAGCTGCCGCAGGCTGCGCACCCCGAGCACTGACACCCCGGGGACCAGCGACGCCTCCGCCGCCGCGCACTCCGGGACGACGACCTGCTGGTACCCCGACTCGGCGGCGGCCAGCACGGCGGGCAGGATGCCCCGCACGGGACGTACCCGTCCGTCCAGCCCCAGCTCGCCGATCATCACGATGTCGGCCAGCACCCTCGGGTCGATCCGCTCCGCCGCGCCAAGCACCGCGCAGGCGACGGCGAGGTCGAAGCCGGAGCCCGCCTTGGGCACCGACGCCGGGCTGAGCCCGACCGTGAGCTTCTTCTGCGGCCACTCGCCACCCGAGTTGAGGACCGCCGCCCGTACCCGGTCCCGGCTCTCCGTCAAGCTCTTGTCCGGCAACCCCACCAACGTGAACGCCGCCACCCCCGGCTCCAGGTCCGCCTGGACCTCGACGACGACTCCCTCGACCCCCACCAGGGCCACGGAACACGTGCGTGCGAACCCCATCTCAGGCCACCCCCCGCACGTGCTCGACGACGGCGGCCCCGCGCCGGGGCAGGAGCACGGCGACGACGTCGATGCGGACGCCCCCGGGCGGGGCGCCGCCGTGGGTGTGGAGCCAGTGTTCGGCGAGGCCGCGCAGGCGGTCCGCCTTCTGGGGGGTGACCCCGGCGAGGGGATGCTGGAAGGGCCCGTCCCGCCGTGTCTTCACCTCGCAGACGACCAGGACGTCCCCGTCCCGCGCCACGATGTCGATCTCACCGGCCCGGCCGGAGCGCCAGTTGCGCTCCAGGACCGTCATCCCGGCGTCGGCCAGCCGCCGCGCGGCCAGCTCCTCGCCGTACTCTCCGATTGCCTTGCGTGCCAGATCCGTGTTCATGTCGGCACCACCTCCGGCACCGACGATCACGCACCCGGCGAGACCGGAAGGATCTTGGTGGACAACCGGCCGCCTGTGGAAAACCCCGTCACCCGAAGGAGTGACGTCACCGCAGGCCCGGGAAGGGCCTCAGTTCCCCGGCAGTTCCAGATCGCTCTTGTTCAGCTCCTCAATGTTCACGTCCTTGAACGTCAACACCCGGACCTGCTTCACGAACCGAGCCGGCCGGTACATGTCCCACACCCAGGCATCCGCCATGGACACCTCGAAGAACACCTCACCCTGGACCGAGTGCACCTGCATCTCGTAGTCGTTGGTGAGATAGAACCGCCGCTCCGTCTCGATCACATACTTGAACAACCCGACGACATCGCGGTACTCCCGATAGAGCTTCAGCTCCATCTCGGTCTCGTACTTTTCGAGGTCCTCGGCGCTCATGGCATGTTCCCCTTCAGCCGTGCGGTCCCACCATTGTGCGCCAGTCCCGCGCGCCCCTAGACGATTTCCGTGTCAAGGGTCACGGGCCTGGGCGGGGGCCCTTCGTCGAGCAGCCGGCGCAGCAGCTCGGCAAGTCTGGTCGGATACACCGTCTCATGCGACCGGCCCAGTTCCCGACAGGTCCACCACCTCGCACCGGCGACACTGCGCCGCTCCAGCTCGGTGAGGGCCGTGGCGCGGGTCACGGTCGTCGTCGTACGCGCGAGGTAGTACCACTCATCCTGGTCCCACCGCCGCCCCGCGAAGGGGAACGAGCACACCCTCCGCCACAGCACGGGCCCGAGCCGTACGTCCCTGATCCCGGTCTCCTCGACGAGTTCCCGCAGAGCGGCGTCCTCACGGGTCTCCCCGTCCTCGACACCCCCGCCGGGCGTGAACCACCAGTCGTTCCCGGGATCGTCGGGCTCATGCCCGTGCAGCAGCAGAACCCGGTCCTCGGGATCGAGCAGCACCACACGGGCGACCTTCCGCAAGGCCCCCGACCCAAACGCCTCAGCCGCACCGGACGCCCCA
>NZ_LIRL01000935.1 GCF_001419795.1 Streptomyces niveiscabiei | reverse complement strand
GGTCCGGTCGGCGGACGGGGGCTGGGGGGCGCCGGCGCGGTCCGGGACGCGCAGCCGGGAGCCGAGCACCATCCCCAGCTGGAAGCGGTTGTCGACGCCGAGCCGGTCCATGAGCGCGCGCAGGATGTTGGTGACCGTCCGGGGGCTGACCCCGAGCCGGTGGGCGGCGCTCGTGTCGGTGTGCCCGGCGTACAGCAGGGAGATAAGCTTGCGCTGCCGGTCGTCGAGGTCGAGGACCGCGGGCGCGCGGAGCCGGTGCGCCTGCGCGGGGACGGGCCTGACGGCCGCCGGGAACTCGGGAGCTGCCATGGGTACGTGCCTCTTCCCCTCGGGTCCGGTCGTCTTGCCGCCACTCTGGCAAGCCGCGATCGCGCCCCGATCAGCGTGGGATCAGCGGGAGTTCGGCAAAGGTTTCGTCCGCGCCGGCATGTGGGGGAACTGTGACCGCAGGGGTCCGCGTTGGCTTCCGTGACGGGCGGGGGCAATGATGAGGCGGCCGTCCGTTCCCCGAACGGGTGTCCGTCCCCTTCCGGGGGCGTCTTTGCCCACTGCGCCCCCACACGCCTGGGAGTCCACCTTTGTCCACTGTGTTCTCTGTGCCGCAGCAACGGGCGAGCGCCGGCCCGCGCGGCACCAGCGTCCTCGAACGCCTGTGCGCCTCGGCGCCGGAGCTGCTCGCCCCGGGCGTACGGCTGACCGTGCACGTCGTCGACCCGGCGCCGCCCGGTCCCGGGCGCGTGTGGCGCACCGCGCAGTCCGAGGACCTGCTGATGAACACCGTCGCCTCCCAGGTGACCCTGTTCACGGACGAGAGCGTGAACTGCTCGGGCCCGATCCTGGCCGGGCCGAGCCTGCACGAGTGGGCGGACGGCGCGATCGGCCCCGACGACTATCCGACGCGGGCGCTGTACGGCCGGTACCTGGAGTGGGTGTTCGCGCGCACGCTGCGCCACGCGCCGCCCTCGGTCCGCGTCGAGACCCACCGGGCGCGCGCGGTCCGCCTCGACGACGCGGCGGACGGCCGGCAGCACCTCGCCCTCGACAACGGCCGTACGCTGACCGGGCTTTCGGCGGTCGTCCTCGCGCAAGGGCATCTTCCGGTACGGCCCTCTGCGGCCGTCCTGCGCGACACCGAGCACGCCGACCGGCACGCCCTGCGGCACATACCCCCCGCCAACCCCGCCGACGTCGACCTCACCGTCATCTCCCCCGGCGAGCCGGTGCTGTTGCGCGGGCTCGGGCTCAACTTCTTCGACCACATGGCCCTGTTGACGACCGGCCGGGGCGGTACGTACGTCCGTGAGGACGGCGTCCTGCGGTACGTGCCGTCCGGGCGGGAGCCGCGCGTGTACGCCGGGTCGCGGCGCGGGCTGCCGTACCAGGCGCGCGGCGACAACGCGAAGGGGCCCTACGGGCGGCACCTGCCCGAGGTCCTCACCCCGGAGGCCGTCTCGGCGTTCCGCAAGCGCGCGGACTCCGGGGAGGCGCCCGACTTCCTGCGCGACATATGGCCGTTGGTCGCCAAGGAGGTCGAGACCGTCTACTACACGGCGCTCGTACGGCACCCCGACTTCGCGCCGCGCTACCTGTCCCTGCCGTACGGCGATCCCCAAGAGGTGGCGCTGCTCGCGGAGTTCGGGGTGGACGCGGACGCGCGGTGGGACTGGGAGCGGGTCTCCCGTCCTTACGCCCAGCGGGAGTTCGCGCATCGCGGGGAGTGGCGTCAGTGGCTGCTCGGCTACCTGCGCGCGGACGCGGCCGAGGCGCTGCGGGGGAACGTCGACGGTCCGCTGAAGGCCGCCCTCGACGTCCTGCGGGACCTGCGCAACGAGTTGCGACTCGTCGTCGACCATCGCGGGCTGCGCGGGGACTCGCGGCGCGACCATCTCGACCGCTGGTACACGCCGTTGAACGCGTTCCTGTCCATCGGGCCGCCCCGGCGCCGCATCGAGGAGCTGACCGCGCTGCTGGAGGCGGGGGTCGTCGAGGTGCTCGGGCCCCGCCTCGAAGTGACGCGGGAGGACGGGGCCTGGCTCGCCCGCTCCCCCGACGTGCCCGGGTCGGCGGTGCGGGTGACGACGCTGATCGAGGCGCGGCTCCCGGAGCCCGACCTCGGCCAGACCGCCGACGCGCTGCTGGCGCACCTGCGGGAGACCGGGCAGTGCCGGGCGCACGTCGTGGACGGGTACACCACCGGGGGGATCGACGTCTCCGCCCGGCCGTACCACCTGGTCGACCGGGAGGGGGTCGCCCATCCTCGGCGGTTCGCGTTCGGGGTGCCCACCGAGGGGGTGCACTGGGTGACCGCCGCGGGGGCCCGTCCCGGAGTGGACTCGGTGACACTGTCCGACGCGGACGCGGTGGCGCGGGCGGTGCTGCGGGTGGCGGGGCAGGGGCGGGAGCAGTCGGCGGTGGGTGGCTCTGAGGTGGTACGGGTCTGAGGGGGTACGGGTCTGGCGTACCGGGGTGGTACGGGGGTGTGCCTCTCTCGGGGTAGGCGGTGGGCGGTAGCTCGAGGTAGACGGTGGACGGTAGGCGGAGGGGGTAGGCGGTAAGCGCACCCCCTCGTGCTCAGCTCGCGTCGGTCCAGCCGAACGGGACCGTGAAGCAGCCGACGCGCGCCCCCTTCGTCCCGGGCTCGTCGTGGATCACCACGGACGCCGCCTCGCCCTGCCGGAAGGTCCAGGTGTGTGTGGCGACCCCCACGCCGGAGCCCTCCTTGCCGGTCGTGAAGTCCAGCCACACCTCGTTGTCCTCGTTGACGTACTCCGGGCCCGTCCCCGGCACGTGCTGGTAGTGCCCGCCGGACGCCGCCGGATCGGCCCCGCACGCCTTCTGGTGCACATGCGCGCCGAACGCGCGACCGGAGGGGAGACCGCTCACCCGGAGGGTCACGACGGTGGCGCCGCCGTACGTGGTCCGCTGGACGACCTCGATCGACGCGCCCGCGGGGACGAGGTCCTGGTCGTACGTGACGGCGTCCGACGGGATGAAGGCGGTCGGCGGGGCGAACCGGGCGTCGGCCCGCAGGACTACATCACGGGCCGTACCGGGCGCTGCCGTACCGGGCGCTGCCGTGAGGGCCGCGGCGACGGCGCCCGCGCAGATGGCTGCCAACATGGATGTTCACCATTTTCCGAAGTTTCGGTCGTTTGTCTCGGTCCGGCGCGATCGCTACCCCCTTGTTCCGTTGTTAAGGGACCCGGGACTTGAGCGCCGCTCGAAACGTGCCGTTCGAGTGAACATTCCGCGCGCGTCGTACGTACCCCCCTTGGATCTTCTGTCACTCCTTGGGCGTACGCTGTATGGCTGTCATCGGGGGAGTCACGGGAGTCGTGGTGTTGGAGAGTCTGGGGTCGCTGACCGGCGGTCCATGGATCTATGCGGTGGTCGCCCTGTCCGTGCTGTTCGACGTCTTCCTGCCGGTGCTGCCGAGCGGCGTCCTCGTCATCACGGCCGCGACCGCGGCTGCCGCGGGCTCCGGCGCCGCGGTCGCCGGACAAGTACCCGAGCACGTGCCCGACATCCTCTTCCTGATGCTCTCCGCGACGACCGCGTCCGTCCTCGGCGACCTCGTCGCCTACCGCCTCGCCTGGCGCGGCGGCGCCCGCCTCGACCGCGCCATCGCCCGCTCCCGCCGCCTCACCACGGCGCAGGAACGTCTCGGCGAGGCCCTGGCCCGCGGCGGCGGCCCCCTCATGATCCTCGCCCGCTTCGCCCCCGCCGGCCGCTCCGCCGTCTCCCTCCTCTCCGGCGCCGCCCACCGCCGCGTCCGCGACTTCCTCCCCTGGTCGGTCCTCGCAGGCGTCGCCTGGGCCGGCTACAGCGTGGCCCTCGGCTACTACGGCGCCCACTGGCTGGGCGCGAGCTGGCTGTCCACGGGCGTGTCGGTGGTGGCGCTGTTCGCGGCGGGGTCGGGGGCGGCGTACCTGATGCGCCCACCGAAGACGACCTGAACCGGGCCGACTTGAGCACGAGGGCGCACAGCAGCCCCCTAGGATGACCCCGTGACCCGAGTCGAGCCGTGTGCCGTGCGGTCGCCCCTGCGGGGGTGGCCGGCGTTGGCGTGTGTGCTCGGGGTGCTCGTGGGGCTGCTCGCCATGCATGGGCTGGCGCCCGGCGGGCTGCACGCGGTGGGGCATGAGCGTACGGGTGGGACGGCGGTTTCCGTCGCGGCTCCGGTGATGTCCGGGGCCGGTGCGCATGTCGATGTGAGCGCCGGTGGGTGTGCCGAGGACGGGCACTGCGGTGGGCATGCCCGGCATGCCGATGCGACGTGTGCCGCGGCGAAGGTGATGGGGGCGCCCGTACTGGCGGGGCCCGTCGCCGATCCGGTCGCCGTCGCCGTACCCGGTGAGGCCGTTCGCTCCGTCGTCCGGGGTGATGCCGAGGCGGCTCGGGCGCCGCCCTCGCTCGCCGAGCTTCAACTCCTGCGGATCTAGAGGCGCCCGCACGCCATGCCGTACGCCGGTGTGGGGTGCCGCCGCGTCCAGCAGACCTTCCGTACGCAGGAGTTCACACACATGCACAGCACCGTTCGCCGTATTCGGCCTGTCCGGGTCGCCGTCGTCGCGACCGCCGCGCTTCTTCTCGCCGGGTGCGGCGGGGACAGTGAGGGGCAGCGGGCAGGCGGGGCGACGTCGTCCGCGTCGGCCTCGGCGCCCTCCGGGTCAGCCGGCGCCTCCGAGGGCGCGCACAACGCGCAGGACGTCTCCTTCGCACAGGGGATGGTCCCGCATCACCGGCAGGCCGTCGAGATGGCCGCGCTGGCTGCCGACCGGGCCTCGTCACCGCAGGTCAAGGCGCTCGCCGAGCGGATCAAGGGGGCTCAGGACCCGGAGATCAGGACCATGAGCGGGTGGCTCACGGCGTGGGGCGAGGACGTCCCCGAGCAGGGCGGCATGGACCACTCCGGGATGGCCGGGATGATGTCCGGCGCCGACATGGCGGCGCTGGAGAAGGCGTCCGGCGCCGAGTTCGACACCGAGTTCACGCGGATGATGATCGAACACCACGAGGGCGCGGTCGAGATGGCCGGGACCGAGAAGGCGAAGGGGCAGTACGCGCCCGCGCTCGCCCTGGCCGGCGCGATCATCACGGCGCAGAACGCCGAGATCGCGGAGATGAAGGGCTTCCTCGGCAGGAAGTGACCCTCAGGGTTCGGGCGGAGGCTCGTGCTTCAACCGCATACGGGCCTCCACCCGCTCCCCCGCCTCCACCTCCGCCCAGAACCGGTGCCCCGTCACGAACACCGCCAGCTCATGCTCCCGGCGGCGCAGCTTCTCCACCTCCGCCTGCTCGTCCTCGGTCCACCCCGGGGACGCCGGCCGCTCCACGGGCCGCCACCCCTCCGTGTCACTGAACCCGTCCAGGGGCGCGACCGACCAGGGCAGCCGCTTCAGCAGGGCCGACAGCTCGGCCCGGACCTGATGCAGCTCCTCCTGACCGGCGCGCAGGTCGCTCGGAAAGTCGTAGGTCGTAGCCACAACGGCAATGGTACGCCTGTTCGATTTTGCGAAGCGAGTTCCTCACGGGGTTCACGCGAACGAGGTAGTCGTACGCATGTACGATTTCCAGGCCACCCCCTACCCGTCCCCCGCAGGGGCTACGAC
>NZ_LIRL01000934.1 GCF_001419795.1 Streptomyces niveiscabiei | reverse complement strand
CGGGCGGGCGAGCGCGATGTCCTCGAACAGGTCCGACAGGTCGCTGTGCGCGGTGAAGTAGGAGATCCCGCCCCGGCGCAGCGTCTCCACCAGCGAGGAACGGCCCGCGACATGGCTCAGCGGCAGGTAGTTGACGACGATGGAGGCCACGTCGTCGGGGATGGGGACGGCGCCCGCCCACGCCCGGTGCAGCATGCGTTCCGTCTGGATGGCGCCCTTGGGAGTGCCGGTGCTGCCGGACGTGTAGATGAGCAGCCGGACCGGGTCCTCGTCGGGGCCCGGCACGAACAGCGGGGCCGGGGGCAGGGCGCGCCCGCGTCCGATCACCTCCTCCAGCGGCAGCGGGGCGGCGTGCCCGGCGGCCGTCAGCCTCGCGGACGCCGCCTCGAACGCCTCGCGCTGCGCGTCGTCCCCGGCGTGGAAGTCGAACACGACCAGACGCGGGGCGAGTTCGGCGGACAGGGCCAACTCCACGGCCCGGTCGAGGAGTTCGAGGCTGACCGCGAGAACCTTCGGCCCGGTCTCCGCGAGGATCGGGGCGAGCCCGGCGACCGGCGCGCCGGACTGGAGCGGCACGGACACCGCGCCGTGGCGCAGGCACGCCAGGTCGACCGTGACGTAGTCGCCGCTGGTGAAGCCGTAGAGCGCCACGAAGTCGCCCGGGGACAGCGGGAGTTCGGGGTCCGCCGCCCACTCGGCCGAGATCGCCCCGGCCCGCGCCCACAGCTCGCCGTAGGTGACGGTCGTGAACTCGGGGAGCGTCCGCAGGCGGGTCCGCCCGGAGACCGGGTCCGTGACGGGCTCCGTCGCCCGCCGGGCCAGGGCGGGGCGGTCGGCGTACCCCTCCATCACCGTCGCCACCGTCCGCGACAGCACCTGGTCGCGCGCGACCTCACGGACCGCCTCGCGGACCGCCGGGAGCGGCATCGCGGCCCGGTACTGCGGATCGTGCGCGGACAGCTCCGCGACGAGACGGGCCGCCCGGCTCACGGGGGAGACGTCGGCGGAGGGCTTCGCGGGCATGACCGTCACCTGTTCCTCTGCTCTCTGCTGCTATCTGCGCGAGTTGGGGGGGCTACGCGGGCCGGGCGCCGTGCCGCAGCGCCAGCTCGGGCACGTCCGGGCCGTCGTCCTGGTAGCAACGCGCCAGCTCCACCCGGGACTTGATGCCGAACTTCCGGAAGATGTTCCGCAGGTGGTAGTTGACCGTGTACGAGGACAGGTGCAGCTTCCCGGCGACCTGCCGGTTGGTCATGCCCAGCACGACCAGCTCGGCGACCGCCCGCTCGGAGTGGGTCAGCTCCTGTTCCGGACCAACCGGTCGGTTTTCCGAGGGCCGCGTTGAAGGCGCCGGGGACAGCCTGAGCCGCGCCGCGACCCGGGCCGCGTCCCGCAGCGCCCCGGCCTCCTCGTACAGCTCGCGCGCCGCGCCGAACTGCCGCAGCGCCGAACTCTCGCCCCGGCCCCCGGCCAGCAGCAGGACGCCCAGGTCCTCCGCGGCCCCGCCGGCCGCCCACGAGCAGCGGTGCTCGCGGCGGGCCCGCGCCAGGGCGGCCTCGTCCCGGTGCAGCAGACCCGCCGCGTGCAGCGCCGAGACGCTCAGCGGGGCGTAGTCCGCGTTGTCGTGGGCGAGCGTGCGCACCGTACGGACGACCTGCTCGGCCAGGTGCGGGGCCCGCCCGGCGAGCGCGGTGCGCACCAGCCAGGCGGCGGCACCCGGCTCCTCCGTGAACAGCAGCGGCTCGGTGACCAGGTCGGCGTACTGCCGCTCCAGCAGCTCGACGGCGCGCGGCGCCCCGTACCGCTCGGCCGCGATCTGGAGGGCGACCCAGTCCGGCTGAGCGCAGAACACGCGGTGTGCCGGGAGCGACTCCTCGTGCCGGCGCGCCATCAGCTTCTCCGCGTCGCCCAGATCGCCGCCGCGCAGGGCCGCGAGCGCCTGGACCGTGGTCGCCAGGGGCAGCAGGGCGCTGTCGGGTTCGCGGACCTCGCCCAGCGCCGCCGCGATCCACCGGTCGGCGCGGCGGTGGTCGCCCTTCAGGCTCAGCAGCCGCGCGGCGACCGTCGCGAGCGCGAGGTCCTGGGGCGGCGGGCCGGACGGCTCCGCCCAGCACTCCGCCTTGCGCAGCAGCCGCTCGGCCTCGAAGGGCTCGCCCAGCAGGGACAGTTCCAGCGCGACCGAGTTCGCCACCTGCTGGTCCATGAGGTCGGCCCGGCCGGGCGGGATCACCGCGGTGGCCTCGCGGCTCAGGCGCAGCGCCTCCGCCGGGCGCCCGTCGAGCCGGGCGCAGGTGGAGCGCACCGCCAGCGCGAACGCCTGCCCCGAGGCGTCCTCGACGGCCGCGCGGTTGTGGAACAGGGCGGTCGCCGCCTCCTGGGCCCGGTCGGTGCGGCCCTCGTCGAGGGACGAGACGGCGCGCGCGTACAGGGTCGCCGCGCTCCGCTCGCCGGACGGGTGCGGCGAGGCGGCGCCGGTGTCGGTCGCGGACGCGGCGGTCAGGAGCACCTGGCGGACACCCGGCGCGGTGCCGTCGACGACGGTCCTGCGCAGCAGTTCGTTGCGGAAGGCGAGCCGGCCGTCGTCGTGGCAGTCCAGCAGCCCGGCGTCCACGGCCCGCTGCACGAGGGCGGCCAGGCCCACGGCGGGTACGTCGGCGAGGACCGCGGAGAGTTCGCAGAGGCTGAACTGCGGGCCCAGCACGGCCGCCGTCCTGAGCATGTCCCGCACCTGCTCGCCCTGCTCCCTGAGCAGGCAGTTCACCGTGGACCTGAGGCGGGTGGGCACGGTCGTGCAGAGCAGGGCGGCCCGGCGGCCCACGATCCGGACCTGGCCGTCCTCCCGCAGCCCCGTCGCCAGCGCGGTCGTCAGCAGGGGGTGCCCCTCCGCCTCGGCGGCCAGCGCCGTCAGGCCGACGTCGGGGGCCGCGCCGAGGATGTCGGTGAGGAGTTCCTGGACCGAGTCGGGGGAGAGCCGGCCGAGCGTCAGGCGCGTGCAGCCCCAGTCGTCCAGCGCCCGCACGAAGCGGTGCACGTCGAGGTTGTACGCCTGGTCGCGCAGGGTCAGCAGCCACAGGTGCGGGCGGCGGCGCAGCGACGCCAGGTCGGCGGTGAGGCGGCGCAACAGGGCCTGGTCGGTCTGGGTGTGCAGGTCGTCGAGGACGGTCAGGGTGGGGCGGTCGTCGGAGCGCGGCGGGAATGTGCCGTCACCGGCGTGGACGAGGCGGAATTCACGCTCCTCGGCGATGCGGCCGACCTCATGGACGAGGCGCGATTTCCCGAAACCCTCGTCTCCTGAGACGAGTATCACGCCGCCGCGGCTGGACTCCGCTTCGGCGAAGGCCTGGAGTATGAGGCTCATTTCTGGTGATCGGCCGCGTAGGGGACTGTGTGACACGTGACCTCACGTAGTTCATGTCCGGGAAGGGGGAATCGAACGAAGGTGGGTCCCGTACCTGAGGAATTGACGGATCGTGCGTCCGGTGTGCGGAGTACCGTTGAAGTTGACGATCCTTCAAAAGGGTGCGGGGGGAGTTCTTGAAGGTTAACGCGATCCGTTGAATATTAACACGCTTTCTTGGCATGTCCGTTACGCGTCGGAAGCGAAAACTCCGTGAATGGAGGGAAACGGCGGACGAGGTGGCAAGGTATGAACCTTCCGGCCGCCGCGCGGTCCCCGGCGGCCGGAAGGTTCATAC
>NZ_LIRL01000933.1 GCF_001419795.1 Streptomyces niveiscabiei | reverse complement strand
CCTCCCGGTCCCGCACCCGGCGATCCCCGAGCGCCGGAATCCCCCCGGCCGGCAACCTCCGCAGCACCTGGACGAACCGCTCATAAGCCTCCCCGCCCACGGCTCCGCCCCCGAGCACGCAGGCGAACACCCCGCCGGGCGCCAGCACACGGGCCACCTCGGCCGCGACGGTCTCCACATCGGCCATGAGCATGAAGGCCATGTGGGAGACGACGGCGTCGAACTCCCCGTCGGCGAAGGGAAGTTCCTGAGCGCGCCCCACCTCGACGTCGAAGCCCCGCGCGCGGGCGAGCCGAACCGCCTCCGGCGACAGGTCGATCCCGGCGAGCCGGCGCCCGGGGGAGCCGTCGCGGAGCAGCTCCAGCAGGACCCCGTCCCCGCAGCCGAGGTCGAGCACGCGCCGGGCGCCGGACACCCGGTCCCGCAGCAGCTCGTAGCTGGACCGCCCGTCGGGCCCGCGCCCCCGGGCGAACGCCTCCCCGGTCACCCCGGGCCGCCCGGCGTGAAAGCCCCGCAGAAACGCCTCCTGCACTTCGGCACTCATCTTTGCCCCTCTCGTAACGCCCACGTTTCCCCGGTCAAGCCCCCACCATCCCAGGGCAATCCCTGAACCCCGTTCAGTAACGCGGAAGTCAGGATTCCGCCACCTGTCTTGTTTGTCGCGTACCCAACAAGTCACAGTCGTCGCCGGGCCGCCGCCCACACCCCCACGTCACCCGCACCGCCCCTGAACACCCCACTTCCAGGAGGCTGTACCTTGCGTACGACCGACAACACCCCTGCCATATCCGGCAGATGGCGCCGCACAGGCGGCGCGGCCTTCGGTACCGCCGCCCTCCTCCTCGCGGGCCTCGGCACAGCGGCACACGCGAACGCGGCGACACCGGCGGCGAGTTCCCCCGTCACCTGGACGGCGACCCCCTGCTCGACCCCGAAGCACGCGGGCGACCTGACGTGCAACTCCTTCCGCGTGACGGGCGGCGTGACCGCGTTCTCGAAGGAAAAGGCGGCGAAGTCGCACCAGGGCGCGGCGCTCACCCCGAAGGCGGCCAGCGCCACCCCGACCGGCTTCGGCCCGAGCGACCTCCAGAACGCGTACGGCCTCACCAGCGCGGCGGCGAGCAACGGCTCCGGCGAGACGATCGCGATCGTCGACGCGTACGACGACCCCAACGCGGAGGCGGACCTCGCCAAGTACCGCGCGAACTACGGCCTGAGCGCCTGCACGACGGCCAACGGCTGCTTCAAGAAGGTCTCCCAGACCGGCTCGACCACCTCGCTGCCGACGGCGGACAGCGGCTGGGCCCAGGAGATCTCCCTCGACCTGGACATGGCCTCGGCGATCGCCCCGAACGCCAACATCCTCCTGGTGGAGGCGAGTTCCTCCAGCATGACCAACCTCGGCACCGCCGTGAACGAGGCCGTCAAGCTGGGCGCCAAGTTCGTCTCCAACAGCTACGGCGGCTCGGAGTCGTCGAGCGACACCTCGTACGACTCCTCCTACTTCAACCACCCGGGCGTCGCGATCACCGTCTCCGCCGGCGACGAGGGCTACGGCGCCGAGTACCCGGCCGCGTCGAAGTACGTGACGGCCGTCGGCGGCACCGCACTCAAGACCGCCTCCAACACCCGCGGCTGGACCGAGTCCGTGTGGAACACCTCGTCCACCGAGGGCACCGGCTCCGGCTGCTCCGCGTACGACGCGAAGCCGTCCTGGCAGACCGACACGGGCTGCTCGAAGCGCGCGATCGCCGACACCTCGGCCGTCGCGGACCCGGCGACGGGCGTCGCGGTGTACGACTCGTACGGCGTCACCGCCGGCTGGTACACCTTCGGCGGCACCTCCGCCTCGGCCCCGATCATCGCGGCCGTCTACGCGCTGGCCGGCACCCCCGGCAGCGGCGACTACCCGGCGTCGTACATCTACAGCGCGGCCGGCACCTCCGCGCTGAACGACGTCACCAGCGGCTCGAACGGCACCTGCTCCGCCAGCGCGAGCTACCTGTGCACCGCGCGGTCCGGCTACGACGGTCCGACGGGCTGGGGAACCCCGCAAGGACTGGCCGCCTTCACCGGCTGACCGGCCGTCAACAACGGGCCACGGCTTTCGAGCCGTGGCCCGTTCGTGTTACGAGCGTGAGAGCATCGGGAAAGTGTCTCAACGACAGAGGCGCCGACAGGTTCCGCAGAACCACACCCCACGGTTCCGCGCTCACCTCATTGCCCGGCGTGACCTGCCGTGATACACAGAGTGACGATACGAACCATTCATACGAATCCCACTCGCCAATGCCGCCAAGTCGACATACCCAGGCGGCATTGTCGGTGACAATGACTTCCGACCCCTGCGCACGGCAGCGGGCCACGAACGGAACTACCCACCAGGGGCGGTGACTTACATGCTCTTCGCAGCCGACAAGGGCGACATCAACACCATCATCGGCGGGATCGCTCCGGACTGGGGCCCCTTCGGCAGCCTGGGTACCGAGGCCAAGACGATGATCCAGGTCGTGATGGCCTTCGCGATCCTCATCTGCCTCGGCATCGCCGTCTGGGGCGCCGCGAAGCAACGTATCGGCGCCACCGCCCTGCGGGACACCTTCAGCGCGGAACAGGGCAAGGGGCTGATCATCGCGGGCCTCACCGGAGTCTTCATCATCGGCTCCCTCGGCACGCTGTTCACGATCGTGTACGGCATGGCCGTCTAGCCACTCCCCCTTCCCTCCCCCTCCCGGCTGAGGTTGCGTCCCCCTGATGTCGAGTCACCACACCGCGCCCGCGCGGGAACCAGCACGGCTACCGTCGTACCGCACCGCGTTCTTCCACGACGCCGACGCCGCATACGACGCAGAGGGGGCGCACACCGTATGAGTCCCGCCGACGAGCCCGGCCACGACACGTCCACCGGTGGCTACGCGGGTACCCGCACCCGCTACCCCGAAACCGAGCCCGCGCGCCGGCCCGCCCGCTCCTCCTCCCGCAGCCTCGTGACGGTCGTCGCCGTCGTCGTCCTGCTGATCGCGGCGATCGCGTTCGCGAACCGCGGCAACGGCAGCGGGGACAGCGGCGGTTCCGGCACAGCGACCGGCGGCTCCTCCGGCGCGAAGCCGCAGGCGGAGTCGACGGCGGCGACGGGGACGAAGCCGGTGGAGAGCAGAACGGGGAGCATCCCTACGGGATACGCGCGCACGCGCCAGGGCGTTCAATCGGCCGCCGCCAACTACGCGGTCGCGCTCGGCTCCACGGCGATGTTCAAGAAGGCCACCCGCGACGACGTCGTCGGCACCGTCTACACCCCGGCCGAGGCCGCCCGCCTCGTACCGGAACTCGACAAGGCGTACTCCACCGACTTCCTCGCCCGAGCCGGCCTCGACGCGAACGGCAACGCCCCCCAGGGCAGCACCTTCGTCTCCCGCACGGTCCCCATCGGCACCACGGTCAGCGCCTACGCCGACACCACCGCCACGGTCGCCGTCTGGTCCATGGGCCTCATCGGCATGTCCGGCACGAACTCGACGGACCCCGTCAGCTCCTCCTGGAGCACCTGGACGTTCACCTTCCAGTGGACCGACGGCGAC
>NZ_LIRL01000932.1 GCF_001419795.1 Streptomyces niveiscabiei | reverse complement strand
GAGAAGAGACCGCGCCGAAGAAGCCCGCCCGCCCCCGGACCGCCCGGAAGAAAGTCACCGTCCCCAAGTCCCCGAAGAAGTCCCTTGCCGAGAACGACAGTTGGCACCCGGCCCGCCTCTTCCCCGTCTCCGTCCTCAAGAGCGACCGGGACCGCGAGACCCGCGCGACCTCGGTCCTCCTCTCGGTGATGGCCCAAGTACCGGAGTTCGGCCGCAGGTTGACCGCCGCGTTCGGCGCGCCCGCAGGCCGCATGGAGACGTTCACCGAGGTCTCGCTCCCCCACGGCGACACCCCGAGGCGCCCCGACGGGGTCGTCCGGGTGGAGCGCGCGGGCAAGCTCTGGACCGCCCTGGTCGAGACGAAGACCAACGGCAACGCCCTCAAGTCCGAGCAGGTGCAGGCGTACATGGACATCGCCGCGCGGCGCGGGTACGAGGCCGTCATCACCCTGTCGAACGACGTGGCGCTGGACGGCAGCCCTCTCGTGGACGTCAAGGTGGACGGCAGACGCAAGCACAAGGTCGCCCTGTGGCACCTGTCGTGGGCCGAAGTCGCGTACCAGGCGCAGATGTTGATCCGCCACGAGGGCGTCAACGACAAGGCGCACGCCTGGCTGCTCCTGGAACTGCTGCACTACCTCCGGCACGAGAACTCCGGCTGCCACGGCTTCCAGAACATGGGCGCGGCCTGGGTCCCCGTACGCAACGGCATCGACGACGAGACCCTGTGCGCGGGCGACCCGCGCGCGCTGGACGTCGTGGAGAGCTGGGAGCGCCTGGTCCGGCAGATCTGCCTAAGCCTCGGCGGCGAGCTGGGCCAGAAGGTCCTGCCGGTCCAGCGCGCGAAACGCGGCGCGGACCCGAAGGAGCGCCGCAGCCGCCTCGCCGACCAACTCTGCCTGGACGGACGGCTGTCGGCGGAGCTCCGCATCGAGGGCGCGCCGGGCATCCTGGCGGTCGGCGCGGACCTGCGTACGGCGAGGCTGCGGACGTCGATCGAGATCCCGGCGCCGGACCAGGGCTACCCCCTCACCTGGGCCAAACGCCTGCTCCGCCGCCTGTCGGAGGCCCCCGCCGACCTGCACGTGGAGACCCTCGTCGAGGGTGACGCCGGCGGCCCGCGCGGCACCCTCGAACGCCTCCGCCCCGAACCGGCGGACCTGCTCCCGAAAAGCCCCGACACCCGCATCACCGGCTTCCGCCTGTCCTTGCTGAAGAGCATGGGCAGCAGCCGGGGAAACGCGGAGTCGGGGTTCATCCGCAGCGTGGACGACGCCGTGAACCGCTTCCACACGAACGTCGTCGCCCACCTGGACACGCCGGGCCGGGCCTGACCTGTCCAGCGGATCGGGCCTAGGGCCTGTCCGGCGGATCAGGCCGCGGTCGCGGGGCCTGGCACGCGCTCCCCCCAAGCTCTGCGAGCAGGGGGGACCCCCAGCCGCGTTGTCGTCGGTTGCCGACTCCCCCAAGTTCTCGGCTCCGCTCGAACAGGGGGGACCCCCATCGCGTCGACGCCCTCCTCCGCCTTGCAGCTGCACGCACCAGCCCCCGCTCACCGGCACCGATACGGAACCGTCACTCTCGTGCAGCCTGATCCGCCGGACAGGGCCTAGAAGTCGTCGGCCCCGTTGCGGAGTTCGTACGTCCAGTACCCGGTGAGCGCCTTCGCCGGGTCGACGGCGATGCCCTCCTTGCCGGGGGCGGTGACCGCGATGACCGTGGAGTCGCCCTCCAGCATGACCTGGAACGCGGACACGGGCTCGTTGTCCTCGTCGACGCCGCCGTCCGAGAGCTTCACCAGGGCGTAGGCGGGCGCGCCGGCCGCCAGCACGACCGGGGTGGCCGGCTTGCTCTTCGCGACGGCCGGGACGTCCTGCTTGTGGCTCTCCAGGAACTGGATACGCGGGAAGCCGGCCAGGCGGCAGGAGTGCCGGCCCGTGTTCTTCGCGGTGAGGACGATGTGGGTGTAGGGCGGGCCGTCCTGGAGGGCGGCGGTGATCCGTACGTCGGCGGNNGGCGTCGTCGCCTTGGTGCCGGCCGAACTCCCGCTGCCCGCCGAGCCGTTGGCGGTGGCCGAGCCCTGGGAGCCGGTGGACTTCGCGGAGCCGGCCGACGTACCCGACGTACCCGTCGTCCCCGTGGACTTCTCCGCTGTGGACGCGGCGGCCACCGGCGCCGAGGCCACCGNNGGCCGCGAGGGCGAGCAGCGTGGAGCGGTGCATGTTCATGGAGAGGTTCCCCGTCGTCAGTAGCGGGCCGGGGCTCGATGCCGTCGGCCGTTCCGCAGGTCAGCGGTGGTCGAGAAGTGGTCGAAGAGCGGTGGCCGGCGCCCCGCGTCTGCCCCAAGTCGATCACCCCGGACCCCCTCCCACCAGGCAGTTCATCCGGCAGAACTACGTCAGTCATACTTCTGCCGGAGGCTCGCACCCGAACAAGCCGGACGAGCCGAACAACCGGAACAAGCCGGACGACCCGCACGACCCGCATGATCGGAGACCCCCACGGTGCGCGCCAGCACACCTCCCGCAGGAGACTTCGCCCGGCGGCTGCGCACCCTCCGCACCGAAGCCGGCCTCAGCCAGGAAGCGCTGGCGAACGCGGCGGGCGTGAGCGTCAGAGCGCTGGCCGACATGGAGCGGGGCCGTACCCGGGGCCCGCAGCGCCAAACCGTCCAGGCCATCGCAGAAGCCCTGAACCTGGACGACGAGGAAGCGGCGGCCCTGGAGAAGTCGGCCGCGGCCGGACGCCCCCGCCCTCGCACGACCCCACCTGGCC
>NZ_LIRL01000931.1:5314-5443 GCF_001419795.1 Streptomyces niveiscabiei | reverse complement strand
CCGTGGGGCGGTTCGTCACCGAGTACGACTGGACCGTCGGGGAGTCTCCCGACGGGCTGCGGCTCGACCACGGGCTACTCGACCGGTCCCACGAGACGGTGCCGCCCGGGCGCGTGCAGACCGTACGCG
>NZ_LIRL01000931.1:320-5205 GCF_001419795.1 Streptomyces niveiscabiei | reverse complement strand
CGGCGTGACCGTCCCCGGTGTCCTCTCCCGCCCGCCGAAACGGGCCGGCCGTGTCGCGCCGGGGTGGTGGCGCGGCTACGGCATCGCCGTCACCGACCAGGTCTTCGCCTCCCGCCACGGCCTCCTCCGCCGCCACCTCGCCCTCGTCCCCCACGCCAAGGTCCAGAGCGTACGGCTCACCCAAGGGCCCTGGGGGCGGCTCTGGCGGCTCGCCAGCGTCCATGTGGACACCGGGGCCGACAAGACCGTTTCCGCCCGCCTGAGGGACGCCCACGAGGCCGCCGCCCTCCTCGCCGACCAGTCGACCCGCTCACGGACGGGCCGCCACGACGCGCCGCCGGATCGGTGGATGGCGTAAGGGCGGGGGCTGTACGGACCGCTCGTCTGCGGTCTGTACAGCCCCCGGTGAACCTCGACGTTCCGTCAGTACGCCGCGCTGCGCAGGCCCTGGAGGTCCAGCTGTTCGGTCTCGTCGTGCGGCGTCAGGTCGACGACCTGGCCCACGGCTCGGGACGTCTCGTCGGCGGGCTTGAACTCCGCCTCCGACTCGGCCTTGTGCAGGGCCAGCGCTTCCTGGCCGACCACGTCGGCGAGGTCCTCGTTCTGGACCGCCTCCAGGGCCGCGGGCTCGGCGTCCTGCTTCGTGCCGAAGAAGTCGAAGCCCCCCTCGATCGCGGCGCGGCGGACCGGCTGGGCGGCCGGGACGACGGCTACGGCGGTCGGGACCGCGAAGTGGCCGGCCTGACGCTGCACGGAGCCCGCCGGGCGGGGGACGATCTCCCCGGACGTGGACGGCTGCTGCGGGATGCCCGTCGCGTGCGCGGGTTCGAGGGCGTGGGCGGGCTGCTGCGGGATCTCGGCGACGGCCTCGCGCGCGGACTCGACGGCGGTGTCGGTCCCCCGTGCGGACTCCGCGGCGGTGTCGGCCTCGCGCGCGGGCGCCACAGCGCTGTCCGTCGTCCCGCGCGCGGGCACGTCACGTTCCCGGGTGATCTCGTCCGGTGCCGCAGAGGTGCTCTCCGGGGAGGCGCCGTCCCGCTCGGACGGACGGTCCTCGTCCCGCGCGGGGACGCCGTCCGTCTCGGACACTCCGTCACGGAGCGCCTCGTACCGGTCCTCGCTCCCCGTGGACCCGGCGACCGCGTGCCCCTGCGCGTCGGCCGCCCCGGGCTTCCCCTCGCCCTCGTCCTCCGCTACGGGCTCGCCGCCCTCGGGACCATCACCCTTGGGAGAGCCACCGCCTGACGGCCCGTCGCCCTTCACGGACGAACCGCCCACCGGCGAACCCCCCTTGGGGGAACCGTCCTTGGCGGAACCCCCCTCGGCCGCCTCGACCACCCCGGGCCTCTCGAACCGGCCCAGCGCCGCCGCAGCCCGCAGGAACAGCTTCGACCCCTCGGGCGAGAACAACCCGGGAACCGAAGGCTCGACGGCGACGCTCTCGACGCCCTCAGCGGCCCCGGAGCCTTCGGTCCCGGCAGCCTCAGCCGTCCCGGCACCCTTGACCCCGGCCCGCTCGGCCACGGCGACCTCAACCGCCCCGGCGCCCTTGGCTCCGACGACCTCAGCGGCCCCGGCACTCCTCGTCCCAGCGCCCTCGGCCCCGCCCTCAGCCCCGGCGGCCCCCGGCGTCAGGGCCTCCAGCTCCAACCGCCGCCGCCCCTCCAGCGCGCTCGCCCGCTCGGTCTCCGCGTTCGCGTACCGCCGCAGCAGCGCGGCATGCTCGTTGCGCAGCCCGGCCAGTTCGGCCCGCTTCGCGCGCAGGCGCTGCTCCAGCTTGCCGCGCAGCTCGCGGGACTCCTCCAGGTCGGTCTCCAGCTCGGCGACCCGCTCCTCGTAGCGCCACTCGTCGCTGACCCGCGCGCGCGAGAGGTCGGCGACCGTCTTGCCGGCCTGCGCGTCCCAGCGCCGCAGGACGGCCGCGCCGACGATCGCGACGGCGGCGGCGAACGCGGCTATCACGCGCAGTACGCCCGTATCGGAGAACAACCAGGGCCCGAACGCGCAGACGAGGGAGACGCCTGCGATCGCCGACGGGGGCAGCAGCCTGTGCAAAGGCGGTGAATGGCGGTGACGTCCACGTGGCATGGCCAGAAACTTACCGCGCGTAGGGATGCGTTGGCGCCCCGCCCCGTAAAAACACAGCCATCCCGAAACCTTCGCACGGCAGGAGAAATGAATTCCGGCCAGAGCGTGCGGAGGGACCGGCGAAATCCAAGATCATTTCCGGTCGGAGTGTGCGGCGGGGGCCTGAACAGCCGTCCCGCGTGCGCCTGTCGCGCTCCCGCGCGCGGGAGTCACGGTTGCGTCAACCGTTCGCTGACCCACTGAAGGGTGGCCGGAATCTCCCGTCGCCATGTGTTGAAGTTGTGACCTCCGCTGTCGAGGATGATCGACGAGATGCGCGTACGGTTCGTCGCCTTCACCAGATCGATGAACTTCAGGGTCGCCTTGTAGTTCGACTCGCCCTCTTTGCTGCTGGTGACGAGCAGTGAGGTGTCCGGCGCGGGACGGTGTTTGATGAACCACTTCAGGTCCGCCTCGTTCTTCAGCGTCCCGTTCCCCTGGAACAGATCGCCCGTGGTGGGGTCGATGGGCGCCTTGTAGTACGGCGAGAGGCCCGCGCCCGCGGCGAACACCCCGGGGTGGTGCATCGCGAGCTTCAGGGCGCAGTACCCGCCCGTGGAGTCCCCGATGACCCCCCACTTCTTGGCGACCCGGTAGTGCGAGGCGATCGCGGCGGGCAGGTCCTTCGCGAAGAACGACTCCGTCTGGGGCCCGCGCGGGATGTCGACGCACTCCGTGTCGCGCGGGGGCGCGACGGTGGGCCGCAGCATCACGAGGATCATCGGCTGCATCTTCCCGTCCTTGGCGAGGTCGCGCGCGGTGCGCGGGAAGTCCAGCTTGTCGACGAGCGCCTGCGCCGTACCCGGGTACCCCGTCAGGACGATCGACGCGGGGAACGCGCGCGTGCGGTACTGCGGCTGGAAGTACTCCGGCGGCAGGTACACGTACGCGGGGGACGCGATGCGCGTCGTCCGGCCGGCTATCGAGACCTTGTGTATCTGCCCGCGCGTCTGCGGGCTTCCGCCGGGCCCCTCCACGCGCTGTTCGTCGAGGACCTTGAGGGCTCTCGCGGGGCCGCCGGAGGCATGGTCGACGACCACCCCCTGGCCGTTCTCCTTGCCGAAGAGGTCGGCCCAGCTGGCGTAGAAGCCGAACGCCTGGTTGGCCGCGAGGCCCACCGCCGCGAAGAGCGCCACCTGGGTGGCGAGCAGCAGACCCACGCGCCCGGCGACCGGGGCGACGCCCTGCCGCGCCAGCCGCGGCCACAGCCAGACCGTACCGATGAACAGCAGTGCGGCGCACACGATCGCCAGCACCAGCACCTTGTTGCTCGTAAGACCCATAGGGCGTTCCCTGCCTGCGCTTTCCTCGCCGGGCGCCCACGCTGCCCGCACTTCTTCGCGAGGGCTTGTCCCGGTCTTTCCCTGACCTTTGGAGCCGCTTTGGGGATGTGAGTGAACCTCTCTCCCCGAGACACCGTCCTAGAGGACGCAATGTCGCCGGTTCGGCCAATCACGGCACCGGGATCAAGGTCACTCGCGGAACTACGGGATGCGATGTCTGTCAGGGAAGATGGGGAAATGTCGGGCGGGGTTCCGATCCGATCAAGTCGCGTACGGCGCGTTCTGCGAGGTCCGCGCCCCGAGTCCGTTCCGGTTCTCGTCGGCAGAGCCTGTGCCGTCGTAGGACTGCTGGACGTCGCGGCGGGAGTGTTCCCGCGGTTCCGCCACAGCCGCATGCACTCGCTCGCGGAAGTGCTGCCCGGGTCGTTCGGCCCGTTCGCGGCGGCTCTCTCGCTCAGCGCGGGCATCCTGCTGCTGCTGCTCGCGCACGGCCTGAAGCGCGGCAAGCGGCGGGCGTGGCGCGCGGCGGTGGCCCTGCTCCCGGCGGGCGCGGCGGCGCAGTTCACGTACCGCCACTCCCCCGTGGGCGTGATCATCTCGGTCGCGCTGCTGGTCGCGCTGATCGTCTACCGCGACCAGTTCGACGCGCTGCCCGATCCGCGCAGCCGCTGGCGGGCACTGGCCAACTTCATCCTCATGGGCGCGGGCTCCCTCGCTCTCGGCATGGTCATCGTCAGCGTCCACTCGGAGCGGATGGTCGGCGACCCGAGCGTGGCCGACCGGCTGACGCACGTGGTGTACGGCCTGTTCGGCTTCGAGGGGCCCGTGGACTACGCGGGCAACACCTCCTGGACGGTCGCGTTCTCCCTGGGCGCGCTGGGCTGGGTGACCGCGCTCACCACGATCTACCTGGCCTTCCGCCCGGAGCACCCGGCCGCGCAGCTCACCGAGGAGGACGAGACGAAGCTGCGCGCGCTGCTGGAGAAGCACGGCCGCCGCGACTCCCTCGGCCAGTTCGCGCTGCGCCGCGACAAGGCCGTCGTCTTCTCGCCCAGCGGCAAGGCCGCCGTCACCTACCGCGTCGTCTCCGGCGTGATGCTCGCCAGCGGCGACCCCATCGGGGACGTCGAGGCGTGGCCGGGCGCGATCGAGCGGTTCATGGACGAGGCCAAGGCGCACTCCTGGACCCCGGCCGTGATGGGCTGCTCCGAGACCGGCGGCGAGGTCTGGACCCGCGAGACGGGCCTGGACGCGCTGGAGCTCGGCGACGAGGCGGTGGTCGACGTCGCGGATTTCTCGCTGGCCGGCCGCGCGATGCGCAACGTCCGGCAGATGGTCAAGCGCATCGAACGCGCCGGGTACGAAACCCGCGTCCGTCGCATCCGTGACCTCGGCGACACCGAGCTGGAGCGCATCCGCAGGGCCGCCGACGACTGGCGCGGCACCAGCACCGAGCGCGGCTTCTCGATGGCGCT
>NZ_LIRL01000931.1:0-283 GCF_001419795.1 Streptomyces niveiscabiei | reverse complement strand
CTCATCGTCGCCGCCCTCCAGGCCGCCCCGAAGTTCGGCATCACGCGCGTGTCCCTCAACTTCGCGATGTTCCGCTCCGCGCTCGCGCGCGGGGAGAAGATCGGCGCCGGCCCTGTCCTGCGCGCCTGGCGCGGGCTGCTCGTCTTCCTCTCCCGCTGGTTCCAGATCGAGTCCCTCTACAAGTTCAACGCGAAGTTCCAGCCCCGCTGGGAGCCCCGCTTCGTCGTCTACCGCAACTCCGGCGACCTGCCCCGCATCGGCATCGCCGCCCTTCAGGCCGAAG
>NZ_LIRL01000930.1 GCF_001419795.1 Streptomyces niveiscabiei | reverse complement strand
CCGCCACCCGTCTCCTCGCCTTCCTCGACACCGACGCCGACCTCGAAGCCGTCGACCGGGACGGCGAGCTGCCCGAGGGGTTCCTGAAGGCGCTGCACGACGTGGGCGCGTTCACGCTGGGCGCCGACGAGGAGCTCGGCGGCCTCGGGCTCGGCCCGTACGACGTGTTCCGCGTCGTCGAGGCGGCGGCCACCCGCTCGGCGGCCGTCGGCTTCCTCCTGGGCGTGCACAACGGCATCGGTGTCGGCGCCTCCCTCCTGCCGGTCCTCCCCGAGGGGCCCCTGCGCGACCTGATCCGCCGGCACATCGCCGACGGCATGATCTCCGGCTGGGCCGACACCGACCCGGAGGGCCAGGGCAACCAGTGGCCGACGGTCACCGCGACCCCCGCGTTCGACGGCGACGGCTACGTCCTGGACGGCGAGAAGCTGTTCATCAGCAACGGCCCCGTCGCGACCCTCCTCGGCGTGACCGTGACGGTCCGGGGCGACGCGCACGCCCCGCGCGTGGGCCTCGCGGTCGTCGACACCACCGACCCGGGCTTTTGCGTCGAGGCCGAGCTGGAGCACCTCGGCGTACGGGGCCTGCCGAACGGCCGGCTGACCCTGACCGGCGTCCGCGTCCCCGCCGAGCGTCTCGTGACCGTCCCGGAGGGCGACCCCCGCCGCACCCCGGTGTTCGCGTCGGCGGTGATGACCGCGCGCCTGCTCATCCAGGCGGCCCCCGCGCTGGCGATCGCCCGCAACTGCCTGCGCTGGTCGGTGGAGTTCACCGCGCGCCGCCGGATCGACGGGGTCGGCCTGGGGGAGTACGACCTGACCCGCCGCGCCCTCGCGGAGAACGCCGCCGACGTCCGGCTCATGGAGAGCGCGATCCGCTGGGCGCTCGCCGGACCCGCCCCGCAGGACCGCTGGTTCGAACGCCACACGGCCCGCAACCTCTGCACGGACGCCTGCGCGCGGGTGGTCGACCGCACCCTGTCCCTGCTCGGCGGCGAGGGCACGGAGACCGCCCGCTCCAAGCGGGCCAGGGGCGCCCTCCCGATCCCGCTGGAGCGCGCCTACCGCGACGCCCGCGTCCTGCGCACGGCGGGCGGCGTCGACTTCCTGGCCGACGTCCAGACGGCGAACGTGCTGCTGGCGCGCCGGACGCACGGCACGGCGGAACCGGCCCCCCACCCGGCCCCGGCGCCGGGCGGACTCTCCCCGCGCAACCGGCGCCACTTCGCCACCCTCGCCGACCGCCTCGCCCGCTTCCCGGCCGCCGTCGAAACCGTCGCCGAAGTGGTCGCCGTCTCCGGCGCCGCCGACGCTTCTGGCCCGCGCGCCCGCCAGTACCCCCTGCTGCTCCTGGGCCGCATCGCCCGCGAACTCTTCGGCACCGCCGCCGTCCTGGCCGCCGCCGCGCACGACGGGGAGCAGGCCCTCACGGACGTGCACTGCACCGCCGCCGAGGCCCGCCTGCGCGACCTGACCGCCCGCCTCGACGACCCGGAGGGCCCCGACCACGCGGGGATCGCCGCCGCCCTGCTGGCCGGCGCCGGACCGACGCCCGCGCCCTGACGCCCGGCCGCGCCCCGCACCCGCCATCCCACCCCCGCAGGAGCCCGCCA
>NZ_LIRL01000093.1 GCF_001419795.1 Streptomyces niveiscabiei | reverse complement strand
ATGTGTATGAGAGACAGGGATAGGACCGCGCGGGCGTAGCCGGGGGTCTGGAAGAGGCCGGGGACGACGTGGGGTTCGTAGCCGCGGATGTGGGTCGCGGCGTTCTCCAGGCTCACGTGGACGGCGAACCAGTCCGGCAGCGCGTCGCGGTAACTCTGCCACCAGCCCGGCTCGTTGGCCTTCACGGTCAGCGCGAGGAACTGCTCCGCCTCGGGCTTCTCGACGCCGTACAGCTCCAACAGGGCTTTGACCGTCGCCCACTTGAGGGCGACCTTCGCCTGTTCCATGCGGATGACCGTGGTGTGCGCGATGTGCAGCCGCGCGCCGGCCTCCTGGGACGACATTCCCGCCGCTTTGCGCAGGTCGAGCAGGCGTCGCCCGAGCACCATCTGGAGGACGGTCGGGGCGGACCGCGGCGCACTCACGTCGGTGCCTCCTGGGATCCCGGTGACCTCGCAGTGTGCCACGGTCCCCATGCGGCGGACAGGCGCACAGGGAATTTGTGCACTGTGCCGAGTGATGTGTTGCCAAGAGGCGGGAGAGGCGAGCATAGTGACGGCGCGACCGGAGTCACTCCTGTTGCGTTGCGCGCGGCGACCCTGCGCGGGCGACGCGTGAGCGGGCGGTGGGCGACTCCTCATTCCGGAAGCCGTGCTTCAGGTCCTTCGCCGGCGGCGTGTACGCCTGGTCCTCGGCGAACCCCCCACGAGCCTTGCTGTCTTCGGCGGATCCCCGGTCACGAGTGCCGGGGTGGCCTGTGCAGCGCATGGCTACGGCCGAACCTCACCTTCCGTAAGGAACCAGCCGTGGCTCTCTCCGACCGCATCACCTCGGGAGGACCCCCTCCCGAACTCACCAACGCCGTTGTCCACACGGACACCCGGACCGTTCCCTGCGTCCTGGCCGCCTCCGGACACCGGATGCTGGTCCGGGTTGAGGATCACGACACGGGATCGTCCGCCTTGGCGCCCGAACATGCTGCCCCGCAGGAGGAGAGGGGCCGTGGGCTGCTGCTCGTCGAAGCCGTGTGCCAGTCCTGGGGAACGGCCTCGCCGGACAGCGGGCGCGGCGGCCGGGTGGTCTGGGCGATCCTCGGCATCGCACCGGAGTAGCGGACTTCGATGGATGCGGAAGCGCGAAGACTCCGTGGTATCGGCATGACGCTGGAGTTGCTCCGGAACCGCTGGACCTTCTCGGTTCTGGTCACCCTCCTGGAAGGTCCGCTGGACGGCAGGCAGTTACTGATCAGTATCAACGAGGGCGCCGCGCGCAACGCAGACCTCGTGGGCACCCGCGTCCTGCACTCGAATGTGCTTCTGGCGCGGCTTCGGCAGATGGAGAAGGAGGGGCTTCTGCTCGTGGGGCACCCTGGTTCGGATGCCAGGGGCGGTCCCGATCTGTGGGAGTTGACGTCGGAGGGCAAGGAACTGTTCCACTCCTTGGGCCGTGTGGCCGTATGGGCGACTGGTCATCGCAGCCGTCTGGCTGCCACCTTGCGAAGACACCGCCGGGGTGGTGGCTCTGGCCAACATCCTGTTGTTGAACCGGTGTTGACGGCGGAGCAGAGCTGCCGGCGCGGCGTGGGCATGGCACTAGGAGTACTTCATCCGCGCTGGGCCTTCGCGATCCTGTGCCAGTTGAGCCACGGTCCTCAGCGGCCGACCGGCGTCACGGAAGCCGTCAACGCGGGCATCGGCCGCAACCGCGACATCGCAGGGCAACGGTCCTTGTCGGAGAAGATGTTCTGGGACACCCTCCACCGGCTCGTCGACGCCGGCCTCGTCGTCCACCGACCTCGCCCTGGCCAGATCGCCTCCACCGCCCGCTGCACCCTCACCCCGGCCGGCCATGAACTCCTGGACGCGCTCGGACCGGTGGCGGAGTGGGCAATCGAGCATGAGAAGCAGCTCCTGACGATCGTGCGCCGAAGACGCGGCCTGCCCGACGGGGACGCGAAAAGCTGATGACATGAATTGCTACCGCAACGTCCCGGATGCTCCGTGTGAACCCTGCCAACCGGAGTGTCTCCAGATTTCCTGTTTTTGCGGTACGGACCAATGGGTGCTTGCTATTGATTTGGTAACGGAGCGCTCCGGTCGGCCGTTCGCACCTTGCAGTTGGAACGGGAGCGCGCGGTACATGTGGGGGCGCCGGTACGTCGGACGGCGATCCGCATCGTTCGCGAGGTGATGAACTGTGGCGGTCTTAGGAACGCGTACGTCTGTGCGCCAAGTCGGTGTGGCAGCGCTGGTGTTGCTGGCCGTGGGCTGCACGTCGGCGGGGGAGACCTCCTCGGGGGGAGAGAAGTCGACGCCCGCCGGGTCGATTCCGGTTTCCTCGCCCGCGGTGTCGGCGGCGGAGGTTGCGCGCGAGCGGGCTTCGGCGGCGTACGTGGGGATGTGGCGGGACATGGCGGAGGCGGCGAAGACTTCGGACTGGAGGTCGCCGATTCTGGGCCGGTACGCGACGGGGGACGCGCTGTCGGCGATCTCACGTGGCCTGTACGCGGATCACCGGAACGGTCTGGTGGCGAGAGGCGGGCCGAAGAACTACCCCAAGGTGACCTTGGCGACGCCTGCGGACAACCCGACGACGGTGATGGTCTCCGACTGCGGAGACTCGACGAACTGGTTGAAATATCGGAGGAGCGACGGGCAACTCGCGGACCACAAACCGGGCGGGCGCCGTGCGATCACGGCCGAGGTGAAGAAGCAGACCTCCGGTTCCTGGAAGGTAACGCGCTTCGCGGTGGAAGGGCTTGGCTCATGCTGAGGCGCACGCTCTTCGTAGCCTGTACGGTCGGCGCAGTTGTGATCGCAAGCTCGCTTCCGGCGCTTGCCGATGATGTGTGGAGGAACGTTGACTGCGCCCAGAATCCCTACCCCGGGTGCGAACTCGGCGTGGGATCGGGTGGCACACACCAAGCGCATCCTCCCCGGGAACTAGGTCGTTCCGGCTCAGGCGGGACAGCCTCCGAAGGCGGCAATGACGGTCCGGTGGTGCCGAACTTCTCGAATCCGGACCTGAATCTGGCTTCGTGTTCGTACGAGCGCAGTGACTTCGAGTCTCCGCCGGACGTGGTGCGGACGTCGTACGACGGCGGGACCGGCGGTGGGGGAGCGGTGGCCGCCGCGTTCGCCGTGGGGCGGCCGGTGGCGGATCCGAAGCCAGGAGAGCCGGGGGCCTGGTACGTGTACAAGTGCGCGGCGGGTGGGGTACGGGACGCGCTCTACCGGCCCCCGGTCTGGATCCCCGACGGACAGCAGCCGGACGGCGGAGCCCCCCAGCCGTCCCCGGCGCAGCTGGCGCAAGTCGCCCGAGAGCAGCTCTGGTTGCCGTCGCCGAGGATCGAGACGAGCCCGGTGGGGGAGCAGTTGGTGCAACTGCCGACGTGGTTGTGGCTGGACCAAGAGGCGTGGGGTGCGGTGTCGGCGACGGCGTCGGTGCCGGGGGTGTCGGTGACCGCCGTCGCGCGGCCGACGTCGGTCGTGTGGGACCTGGGCGACGGCAACACGGTGACCTGCAACGGCCCCGGCACGCCGTACGCGAAGGGCATGGACCCGAAGAGCCCTTCCCCGGACTGCGGTTACACCTACCGCGCGTCGTCGGCCGGTGAGCCGGGGGAGGCGTACGCGGTGTCCGCGACGGTGGAGTGGACGGTGACCTGGTCCGGTGCCGGGCAGAGCGGTGTCTTCCCCGGCCTGACGACCACGTCGACCGCGAGCTTCCCGGTCGCGGAGAGCCAGGCACTCAACAGCAGCGGCGGCTGACAGCCGTTCCGCAGGACGCCGCTCCTGGACGGCGCACGTCACCTTCTATCCGTGGTTCTCCCGGTCCGGGAGAAGTTCTGTGCCGGGAGGCACCCGTTGGCGAACACTCGAACGTTCCCGCACTCCGTTGGTTCCGGGCGTGGCGGCCCGTCCGCCGGCCGTAACCGGTCGTCGGCGCGGATGACGGGGGTGCCGCGTCCCCGCCGTCTGCCCTACCTCCTGGTGGGGGTGCTGTTGGTGGTGGGCTGTACGGCGGGCGGGGTCCTGGTCGCCGCGCAGGCCGGGGCGCAGGAGCCGGTGCTGGTGTTGGCCCGTCCGGTGTCGGTGGGGCAGGTGCTGTCGGGGCGTGATCTGCGGGAGGAGAGCGTGGCGGCCGAGGGGCTGGCGCTGGTCCCCGTACGTTCGCGCTCGGCGGTGGTGGGCCGTCCGGTCGCTTACAGCCTGCCCGCCGGGACTCCGTTGACGAAGAGCGTGCTGGGCCCCGCGGACATCCCGCCGGCCGGGCAGGCGGTGGCCGCCGTCGCGTTGAAGGCGGGCCAGTTCCCGCCCGGCATCCGGCCGGGCAGCCGGGTGAGCGTCGTCCAGGCCCCGGCCGAGAACACGCCGTCCGCGCCGCCGACGTCCTGGTCCGCCACGGTCACCGACGTACACGCCGACGACACCGGGCAGACCACCGTCCTCTCCCTCCTCCTGCCCCGGACCGGCGCCCGCGAGCTCGCGGCGGCACCTGCCGGGCAGCTCGGCGTGGTCACGGAACACGGAGACGGCCGGTGACCCTGGTGGCACTGGGCAGCCTCAAAGGCTCTCCCGGGGTGACGACGGCCGCGGTCGGGCTGGCGGCGGGCTGGCCCTCGGGCGGGCACCCGGTGGTCGTCGAATGCGACCCGGCCGGCGGTGACCTCCTCGGACGTTTCCGGCTGGAGACCGACCCGGGGCTGGTGTCGCTGGCGGCGGCAGCCCGGCATCGGGCGGGTCCGGGGCTGGTGTGGCAGCACACGCAGCGGCTTCCCGGCGGGCTGCCGGTGGTGACCGCTCCGGTGGGCGCGGACCAGACCCGTACGTCCCTGGCCCAGCTCACCCGACGGGGGACCGAGGTCCTGCGGTGGGCGGCGACCCGCCCCGGCACGGTCGTGATCGCCGACTGCGGACGCCTCGACCCCGACTCCCCGGCAACCAGGGTGATCGAGGGCGCCGACGCCCTGCTCCTGCTCTCCCGCGCCCGCGACGACGCCCTCGCGCACGTCGCGACCCGCTGGCCCGGGGTGACGCAGGGCACCCGGCACCCGTACTTCGCCCTGGTCGGCGACGGCTACCCGACCGAGGAGGTCGCGCGGGAACTCGGCATCGAGGTGACGGCCCGGCTGCCGTACGACCCGAAGGGCGCCGCCGCCCTGGGCGGACGCCCCGGCCGCCGCACCACGCCGTCCCGCTCACCCCTCGGCCGAGCCCTGGCCCAACTCGCCGACCACATCGCCTCCCTGGCCGTCGCCCCGCCACAGGAAGACACCACGGCCCTGCGCATCCAGCCGGCCGAGCACCGCACCGATCCGAGAACGTCGTGGAGCGAGGTATCACCGTGACCGAACCACGCAAGACCTACCGCGTCCTGCCCGTCGGCGGCGTCATGCCCCCGACGGACCCAGCCCGCCCGGCCATGTCCCCCGGCCTCGGCGAACGCCGCATGCAGACCGCGCCCCCCACCGAAGCCCTCCGCCTCCACCTGCGCACCCGCCTCGCCGAACAGCTGCCCCAGCGGCTGCGCGCCGACGAGGAGGCCGGCCGCCCACCCGTCCCGGATGCCGACCGTATGGCGTTGGCGGGGAAGATCCTGGGCGAGGCGGCCGAGGAGTACACGCGCACCCTCCTCGCAGGCGGGCGGGAGGCGCTGGCGGCGGACGTCGAGCAGGCGGTCATCACGACCGTCCTGAACGAGGTGTTCGGCGCGGCCGGCCTGGAACCCCTGCTCGAAGACCCCCGGATCGAGAACATCAACGTCACCGGCGACCGGGTCTTCGTCCGCTACGACGACGGCCGCCGCGAACGCCTCCCCCCGGTCGTCGCCTCCGACGCCGAACTCGTCCAGCTCATCCGTGACCTGGCCGCGCGCAGCGGTATCGAGGAACGCCGCTTCGACCGCGCCAGCCCCGGCGTCAGCTTCCAACTCCCCGGCGGAGAACGGGCGTTCGCCGTGATGGCGCTCACCCGGCGCCCCTCGCTCTCGATCCGCCGCCACCGCTTCCAGCACGCCACCCTCACCCAGCTCCGCCACAGCGGCACCCTCGACCCCGGCCTGGAATCCTTCCTCGCCGCCCTGGTCCGAGCCCGCAAGAACATCCTCGTCACCGGCGGCACCGGCATCGGAAAGACAACCATGCTGCGCGCCCTCGCCGCGGAGATCCCCTCCTGGGAGCGGCTCGTCACCGTCGAGGACGTCTTCGAACTCGGCCTGGACACCGACGAGCGGGCGCACCCGGACGTGGTCGCGATGCAGGCCCGCGAGGCGAACATCGAGGGCCGGGGCGAGGTGAGCGCGGCGGACCTGGTGCGGTGGGCGCTGCGGATGTCCCCGGACCGGGTGATCGTCGGCGAGGTCCGCGGCCCCGAGGTGATCCCGATGTGCACGGCGATGTCGCAGGGCAACGACGGCTCCATGGGCACCCTGCACGCCTCCTCCAGCCGGGGCGCGTTCACGAAACTCGCCGCGTACGCCGTGCAGGGGCCCGAGCGCCTCTCCCTGGAGGCCACGAACCTGCTGGTCGCCTCCAGCGTCGACTTCGTCGTCCACCTCGACCGGCCGCGCGGCCTGCCCGGCAAGCGCGTCGTCTCCTCCGTCCGCGAGATCGTGGACGCCGACGACCGGCAGATCGTCTCCAACGAGGTCTTCCGCCCCGGCCCCGACCTGCGCGCGATCCCGGGCGTCCCGCTGCGCACCGAAACCCTGGAAGACCTCGTCGCGGTCGGCTTCGACCCCGCACGCACCGACCCACCCGCCTGGCGCCGGGCATGACCGCGCCCCTCCTGGGACTCCTGGGCCTGGGCGCCGGCTGCGGCTTCCTCCTGATCGTCCACGCGTGGCGTACCCCGGCCACCCGGCCGCACAAGCGGCGCCCGTACACCGGACGTTGGACGGCCGCATCGATCGCGGCGGGAGTGCTGGCGTGGGTGGTGACCGGCTGGATCGCGGGCGGGCTGCTTGCCGGGATGGCCGCGTGGAGCCTCCCGCACCTCCTCGGGTCCGGTACGGAGCACCGCGAGCGCACCGCCCGGATCGAGGGCATCGCGGGGTGGACGGAGATGCTGCGCGACACCCTCGCCGCAGCGGCCGGCCTCGAACAGGCCATCCAGGCCACCGCCCCCGCCGCACCCCGGGCGATCCGGCCCCGGGTGACGGCGATGGCGGCCCGTCTGGAGCGCGGCGAACCCCTGACGGACGCCCTGCGACGCCTCGCCGACGACCTGGAGGACCCGACCGCCGACCTGGTGATCGCCGCCCTGGTCCTGTCCGCACAGCACCATGCCCGCCAACTGTCGCCCTTGCTGGGGGAGTTGGCGGCCACGGCTCGTGCGCAGGTGGAGATGCGCCACCGCATCGAGGCGGGCCGCGCCCGCATCCGGACGACGCAACGCGTGGTCGTGGCCACCACGTTCACGTTCACCGCCGGGCTGATCCTCCTCAACCCCGCCTTCCTCACCCCCTACGACACGGCTGCCGGGCAGGTCGTCCTGCTGGCCATCGGCACCCTGTTCGCGACCGCGTTCACATGGCTGCGCCGCATCGCCCGCATCGAGGAACCGGAACGCTTCTTCGCCACCCCCCGCACCGAGGAGGCGAGCGGATGACCGCGCTGGCCCTGCTGGGCGCCGGAACCGGTCTCGGCCTGTGGGCGTTGGCGGCCTGGCTGGTCCCACCCCGTCCGCCCCTGGCCGACCTGACCGCCCGCCTCAACGCCACC
>NZ_LIRL01000929.1 GCF_001419795.1 Streptomyces niveiscabiei | reverse complement strand
GGGGGCGCTGGGCGCGCGGCTCGCGTTCGGGAACGCGCCGGGCGGCGGGGCCGTCGCGACGCTGACGCTGCCGTCGGGGCCGTCCCCGACTGGCGCAACCTGAAGGGCAGTACACCCCTTTTCACCCCTACCGTGGCGTTAGTCGGCTAATACCCGGCCGGACCGACCCTTCTTCCGGAGGAACCGCCATGCGCCCCACCCTCACCCGCCTCGGCATAACCGGCGCCACCGCCGCCCTCGCGCTCGCCGCCGCCGTCGTACCGGCCGCAGCGAACAACGACTGGGACGGCGGCGGCCCCCGGGACCACGGAGGACACGGTGGTCACCACCACCACGACAACCCGCGCCTGTACAAGGGCGTCGTGACCGCGAACGGCGGACTCGTGCTGCGCAGCGCGCCGAACCGGGGCAGCGCTGTCATCCGCGTAGCTCCCCAGGGTGAGGTGGTGACGATCTTCTGCAAGACGCCGGGCCAGCCGATCCAGGGCAACCCCCTGTGGTACCTGCTCACCGACGGCACCTGGGCCTGGGGTGCCGCACGCTACATCGACAACATCGGCCCGGCGCCGCGCTGGTGCTAGCCCCGGGCTCACGAGGAGCACCATTTGGGTAGGTTCCGGACATGACGAGCGCCGGTATCGGTATCCGGGCCGGCACGGCCGCCGCCGAAGCGGCCGGACGGCTCCCCCGGCGCCGTGGCGTCGAACTCTGCCTGCTCGTCGTCGCCGTCCTGCTCTGCGTGTCGGGCTACTGCGCCGTGGGCCTGGCGAGGACCGGCTCGATCCCGCCCGGCGCCGCCACGCACGGCGCCGGGCTCGGCGCGCTCGCCCTGTGCGCGCACCTCGCGGTACGGCTGCGCGCCCCGTACGCCGACCCGCTGCTGCTGCCGATCGGCGTCCTGCTCAACGGCATCGGCCTGGTCCTCATCCACCGCCTCGACCTGGAGACCCCGGGCGAACACGCGGCCCCGGCCCAACTCGTCTGGTCCGCCTCGGGAGTTGCCCTCTTCACCCTCGTGGTCCTGGCGCTGCGCGACCACCGGGTCCTGAAGCGGTACGCGTACGTCAGTGTCGCCGCCGCCCTCGCGCTGCTGACGCTGCCGGTGCTGTTCCCGGCCGTCAACGGGGCCCGGATCTGGATCAGGATCGCCGGATTCTCCATCCAGCCGGGGGAGTTCGCGAAGGTGCTGCTGGCGGTGTTCTTCGCGGCCTACCTCGCGGACAACCGCACGGCGCTCGCGTACGCGGGCCGCCGGATCTGGTTCATGCAGCTTCCGACAGGCCGTGTCCTGGGGCCGATCGTGGCGATCTGGCTCATCAGTGTCGGCGTCCTGATCCTCGAACGCGACCTGGGCACCTCGCTGTTGTTCTTCGGCCTGTTCGTGGTGATGCTGTACGTCGCGACCGGCCGCACCGGCTGGATCGCCGTCGGCCTGCTGCTCGCGGCGTTCGGGGCGGTCGCCGTCAGCGCGCTCGAACCCCACGTGCACAGCCGCGTCGAGGACTGGCTGCACCCGTTCGCGTCGATCGACGCGGGCCTCGGACCCGGCCAACTCGCCCAGTCCCTCTTCGCGTTCTCGGCGGGCGGCGTCCTCGGCACCGGCCTCGGGCTCGGCCACTCCGTCCTGATCGGCTTCGCCGCGAAGTCCGACTTCATCCTCGCGACGGCCGGCGAGGAGCTGGGGCTCGCGGGCCTGTCGGCGCTGTTCGTCCTCTACGGCCTGCTGGTGGAGCGGGGTTACCGCGCGGGCCTCGCGCTGCGCGACCCGTTCGGCCGCCTGCTGGCCGTCGGGCTCGCCTCGATCGTCGCACTCCAGGTGTTCGTCATCGCGGGCGGCGTGACCGGGCTGATCCCGCTCACGGGGATGGCGATGCCGTTCCTCGCGCAGGGCGGCTCCTCGGTCGTCACGAACTGGGCGATCGTCGCGCTGCTGATCCGGCTGAGCCACGCGGCACGGAAGGGGACCGTCCGGTGACGAGGACGCTAACCCCGGTGAGCGGGAAGGGTAGTTCGGTGCGAACGAAGAGCCAGGAGGGGTCGCTGAAGAGCGACCTCCGCATGACCCGGCACATCCGGCACGCCGCCGTCTTCTCCTGCCTCCTCCTGCTCGCCCTCCTGGTCAACGCGGCCCGCGTCCAGGTCGTCCAGTCCCCCACGTACGACGGCAACCCGGCCAACCGCCGCGCGGACATCGCCCGTTACGCGAAACCGCGCGGCGACATCCTGGTCGACGGCTCCCCGGTCACCGGCTCCCGGGACACCAGGGAGCAGCTCCGCTACGAACGCACGTACCGGGACGGCCCGTTGTACGCGCCGGTGACGGGGTTCTCCTCGCAGCGGTACGGGACGACGCTCCTGGAGCACAGCGAGGACCCCGTCCTCTCGGGCGCCGACCCGTCGTTGTCGTCGTTCCCCCTCATCGACGGCGTCACCCGGGCCCGCCCGGCCGGGGGCCAGGTCGTGACGACCCTCAACCGCCGTGCGCAGCGGGCGGCTTACGAGGGTCTCGGCGGCCGGAAGGGCGCGGTCGCGGCCGTCGAGCCGTCCACGGGGCGGGTGTTGGCGCTGGTGTCGACCCCGTCGTACGACCCTGCCGCGCTCTCCGGGAACGGGGCCGCCGTGCGCCGGGCCTGGGCGCGGCTGAACGCCGATCCCGATCAGCCGATGCTCAACAGGGCGGTGCGGCAGACGTATCCGCCGGGGTCGACCTTCAAAGTGGTCACCGCTGCTGCCGCGTTGGACGCGGGGATCGTCAACGACCTTGACGCGGCGACCGATTCGCCCGCGCCCTACACGCTGCCGGGGACGACGACGAGTCTCACCAACGAGGGGTCGGGGTGCGAGGACGCGCCGCTGCGGGCCGCCTTCCAGTGGTCCTGCAACACCGTGTTCGCGAAGCTCGGGGTGCGGGTGGGGGTGCGGGACATGGTGGCGACGGCGGAGGCGTTCGGGTTCAACGACCCCGGTGTGCGCATCCCGTTCGCGGTCGTGCCGTCCACCTTCGACCGGACCGTGGACCAGGCGCAGTTGGCGCTGTCGTCCATCGGGCAGTACAACACGCGGGCCACGCCGCTCCAGATGGCGACAGTCGCGGCGGCCGTCGCCAACGGGGGGCAGGTGCGCACGCCGTACCTCGTCGAGCGGACGACGCGGAAGGGGGGCGCGACCGTCTCGGCCTCCGGTTCCCGTCCGGCCCGTCAGGCCATGTATCCCTCGACGGCCTTGCGGCTGCGGGAACTCATGGAGGACGTCGTGCGCGAGGGGACCGGGACCAACGCGGCGATCCCCGGCGCGGTCGTCGGCGGCAAGACCGGCACCGCACAGCACGGCGTCGGCAACTCCGGTACGCCGTATGCCTGGTTCGTGTCCTGGGCGCGGGGCGAGCGGGACATCGAGCCCCGGGTGGCGGTCGCCGTCGTCGTCGAGGACGGGTCGGCCGACCGGGGCGACATCAGCGGCGGGGACGTCGCGGCCCCGATCGCGCGGGCCGTGATGGAGGCCGTGCTCACTTCGTGAGACGGGGGGTGTTCCGGGGTACGGCTCCCGACCTACCGTTCGGTCATGACCTCCTACGAACTCGCCCAGGTGAACATCTCCCGCCTCAAGTTCCCTTTGGACTCACCGGAGTTGAAGGACTTCGTCGACGCGCTGGAGCCGGTCAACGCGGACGCCGACGCGGCGCGGGGGTTCGTGTGGCGGTTGCAGTCGGACGGCGGGGACGCTACCGACATCCAGGTCTTCGGGGACGAGTGGCTCATCGTCAACATGTCGGTGTGGCAGGACACGGACGCGCTGACCGCGTTCATGTACCAAGGGCAGCACCGGGAGTTGCTCCAGCGACGACGTGAGTGGTTCGAGAAGGTCGTGGAGGCGATGACGGTGCTGTGGTGGGTGCCCGCCGGGCACCGGCCGACGGTCGCCGAGGCGGAGGCGCGGCTGCTGCACCTGCGGGCGAACGGGCCGACGCCGTACGCGTTCACGCTGCGGACGTCGTTCGCGGCGGGGGCGCACGAGTCGGTGGCGCGGGAGGTGCCGGAGGAGTTGGGGTGCGGGGTGTGAGGGTGGCGGGTGGTGCGGCGTAGGTACCCGGTACTACCCGGGTAGGCCGCCCGTACCACCCCCGTACCTCAGAGCGGCTGGCGTGTCTCCTCGCGGACCTTCAGCGTCGTCTTCGCCGCCGCCTTCATGTCGATGTCCTCGGCCTTCTGGGTGAGGGTCTGGGGTGAGACCTCGGCGACGGTGGCGCCCGTGTTGCCGTCGACCCATGCGCAGACGGGGTACATCAGCTTCGTCCCGAGCTGTTCCTGGGCGACGATCTCGCAGGTGATCGTCGTGTCGGCGCCGGGGAGGTCGAAGTCCTGGGGCCGGACGACGACGGTCGCGTTGTCGGCCTCGCCGACGCCCTTCATCATGGCGGCGCGGGAGGCGGCGGTGTCCTTGAAGCGTCCGTACATGCCGGAGATGACCAGGCTGCCCTTGGTCTGGTCGCCGCCGACATCGTACTGGCCGACCTTCGCCTTCACGTCGCGCGCGTTCCAGGCGCCGCTCTCGCGCTCGATCTGCTGACCCAGCGTGCCGGACATGTCCTGGGCGAACCGGTACTTCCCGTCGAGGAGTGTCTTCGGCAGCGTCAGCTGGTACTTGGCCTCTGGGAACCCCTTGTCGGAGCCGCCGACGACGATGAGGGAGACGACGGCGACCGCGAGCAGGACGAGGACGGAGCCGATGATGCCGAGGACGATGCCGGTGCGGCGCCTGCGCGGGGGCGGCGGCATCGAGCCGGGGGCGCCCCAGGGCTGCTGGCCGTAGGGGGGCATGCCGGGCTGCTGGCCGTACGGGGTACCGGGGTAGGGGGTACCCGGGTAGGGGGTCTGCTGCGGCTGCCCGTAGGGGGTCCCGTACGCGGGCTGCCCGTACGGGCCCGGCGCGGTGGGCGGCTGCTGACCGTACGGGTTCGGCTGCTGCGGGCCGTACGGGCCCTGGGGCGGCGGAGGCGTGGACACGCCAGAACCGTACTCCACCTGGGGGACAGCCCCGGACCGGGGATGTACGGGTACCCCATGGGACGTAGACGGGTAGTCAACAAGTACTGCACGGGGGATTGACGGCCTTGCTGACAAGCAGTCTCATAAGTGCCATGACGACCCTCACAGAGACCGACGCCGTCGACGGTCTGCGGGACGCCCTCGGGCTGCTCAAGGACCGCGAGCAGGTGGCCGAGCGCCTCCTCGCCTCCTCGGCGAAGCACTCGTTCGACCCGGACAAGGAACTCGACTGGGACGCGCCCTTCGAGGACGGCAAGTGGTTCTGGCCGCCGGAGCTGCTGTCGCTGTACGACACCCCGATGTGGCGGCGGATGAGCGAGGAGCAGCGCATCCTGCTCTCCCGGCACGAGGCCGCCGCGCTCGCCTCGCTCGGCATCTGGTTCGAGCTGATCCTGATGCAGCTGCTGGTGCGGCACATCTACGACAAGGCGGCGACGAGCGCGCACGTGCGGTACGCGCTCACCGAGATCGAGGACGAGTGCCGGCACTCCAAGATGTTCGCGCGCCTCGTCACCCGGAGCGACACCCCCTGGTACCCCGTGAGCCGCGCGCACCACACCCTCGGGCGGGTCTTCAAGACCATCTCCACGACGCCGGGTTCGTTCACCGCGACGCTCCTCGGGGAGGAGGTCCTCGACTGGATGCAGCGCCTCACGTTCCCCGACGAGCGCGTGCAGCCGCTGCTCCGGGGGGTGACGCGGATCCACGTCGTCGAGGAGGCCCGCCATGTGCGGTACGCCCGCGAGGAGTTGCGGCGCCAGATGCTCACCGCTCCGCGCTGGTCGCAGGAGTTCACGCGCGTGACGTCCGGGGAGTTCGCGCGGGTGTTCTCCGTCGCCTTCGTCAACCCCGAGGTGTACACCAACGTCGGGCTCGACCGGCGGGAGGCCGTCCGGCAGGTACGGGCCAGCGGGCACCGGCGTGAGGTCATGCAGAAGGGCGCCGGGCGGCTGACCGAGTTCCTCGACGACATCGGCGTACTGCGGGGTGTCGGGCGGCGGCTGTGGCGGTCCTCCGGGCTGCTGGCCTGAGGGTTCGCCGTCGTACCTGGGGGTTCGCCGTCTAATACCTGAGGGGGACAAACGGTTACGCTGCACGTCATGCCGCCCCCCGCCGTACCCGCCTACCGTCGCCTCAGTGTCGAGGAGCGGCGCAGTCAGCTGCTCGACTCCGCGCTCACGCTCTTCGCGCACCGGGCTCCCGAGGACGTCTCCCTCGACGACGTCGCCGAGGCGGCGGGGGTGTCACGGCCGCTGGTCTACCGGTACTTCCCCGGCGGGAAGCAGCAACTGTACGAAGCGGCTCTGCGGTCCGCCGCCGAGGAGCTCCAGCAGTGCTTCGACGAGCCCCGGGAAGGGCCGGTCCTCGCGCGGCTCGGGCGGGCGCTCGACCGGTATCTCGGGTTCGTCGACGGGCACGACACCGGGTTCAGCGCCTTGTTGCAGGGCGGGAGCGTGGTGGAGACCTCGCGGACGACGGCCACCGTGGACGAGGTGCGCCGGGCCGCCGCCGAGCACATCTACCGGCACCTGGACGTCGTCGACCCCGGGCCCCGGCTGCGGATGACGGTGCGGATGTGGATCACGGCCGTGGAGGCGGCGTCGCTGATCTGGCTGGACGAGGGGAAGGAGCCCGCCGCGCCGGAGCTGCGGGACTGGCTGGTGGAGCAGTTCGTGGCGGTGCTCACGGTGACGGCGGGGCGGGACGCGGAGACGGCGGCGGTGCTGGAGGGAGTCGCGGAGCGGGAGTGACCGTGCCGCGCCGGATGCCCTCGGTCCGCGTGTGGCCGAGACTGGTGCCGTGAAGAGCCAGAACACTCCCTTCGAGGGCGGGCCCATGGACGGGCGTTCCCTCCCCGTCCTCCTCGGGCCCACCGGTCATCCGCCGAAGACGTACCGCATCCCCGTGCCCGACAGCGCGGGCGGGCCGCCGACCGTGCTCGTCTATCGGCGGGCGCCCCGGGGGCACAGCAAGCGGCTGGGGGTGCCCACCGGGTGGAAGTACACGTACGACCCCGACGGCAAGGGCGGTTCGCCGAAGCCTCGGTGGCCCTGGTCGAAGCCGGAGAAGCCGGAGAAGGGGGCCGGGGAGGGACCTACGG
>NZ_LIRL01000928.1 GCF_001419795.1 Streptomyces niveiscabiei | reverse complement strand
GGTATAAGAGACAGTGCTCGGGCCGCAGCACGGCGGCGGTCGGGCCGGTGGCGGTGGTGCTTCCGTCGGGCGGCCCCTCACCGCCGTGCTGCGGCCCGAGCAGGTCGAGATCGTCGAGAACTGGGACGTCATCGGACTGCGCGGGACCGGGAGCCACGACCTCGCCGTGGCCGGGGTCGTGGTGCCGGAGGAGTGGACGTTCGTGCGCGGCGGTCCGGCGACGGTGGACGAGCCGCTCTACCGGTACCCGACAGTGCCGTACGCCGCACAGGTCCTGGCCGTCGTGGGGCTCGGTGTCGCCCGCGCCGCCCTCGACCACGTCACGGCCGACGGTGCCCGCCCCGCGTGGACCGGCGCCCCGAAGCCCGCCGACCGGGCGACGTACCGCATCTCGATAGCGCAGTCCGAGGCCCGGCTCCGGTCGGCGCGGGCCTACTTCTACGAGGTCACGCACGAGGTGTGGGCCACGGTCGAGGCTGGCGACCCCGCGTCGAGGGAACAGGCGAGCGCTCTGCGCCTCGCGTCCACCCACCTCGCGCGGACGGCGTTCGAAGTGACCCGCGCCGCCTACCAGTTGGGCGGCACCGCCGCGATCACGGCCGGCGGCGTCCTGGAGCGGTGCCTGCGGGACGCGTCGGTGGTCCCCCAGCACGCGTTCCTCCAGGAGTCGGTGTACGAGGGAGCGGGCGCCGTCCTGACGGGCGTGGACCCGTTCCCGGGGTACGTCTGATCGACGCGGGGTGCGTCAGCAGCGCCGGTCCAGGTCGATGTCGATGCTGGTGACGTTCTTGGCCTGCATCTCGAACTTCAGGGAACTCCCGGTCTCGTACGTCTCCTTGAAGTCGGCGCCGGACCGCGCGAGCGTGATCCTGACCCGCGCGTAGCAGCCGTCCTCCAGAGGGTCCCGCAGGGTTCCCCGGACCGTCGTGGTGGTGCCGTCCCGGCAGACCGAGTGGGACAGCGTCGCCCCGATGGCACTGGTCGGCTTCGCCGCCGAGCAGGTCGCGGCGGCCGATGCGGGCGTGGCCGTCAGGGCGGTGACACCCCCCGCCGCGAGGGCGGTCGTGCTCAGCAGGGCGGCAACTCGTCGTGCGGTCTTCACTGGTACTCCCCGTTTCCTGTTCCTGCGACTGGTCCCCCGCGCGTCGGCGCGGACGCGGGACCAGTCTCCGGACGATCGACTCCGGGGCCTACCTATAACGTTCCAGGGCGGTTATAACGATCGCTATAGACCTGGGGTAAGGTCGCTCTATAACGACCGTCATAGGAGCCCCGTCGTGACCATCATCACCGTCAACACCCCCGAGGGCCGCCTGAGCCTCGACCAGCGTCGCGTCCTCGCCGAGACCCTCACGGACGCGGTGCTCGTCCCCGAGGTCGGACACTTCGAGCCCGCCGCGCGCCCCGGCTTCCAGGTCCGCTTCGTCGAGCACTCCACCGACCGGATGGCCATCGGCGGGCGCCTGCTGGCCGACATCGGCGCCGAGCTGGACGTGATGATCCTCGACGTCGCCGTGATGGACGGCGACTGGCCCCGCGAGGTCCGCGCGGAGGTCATCGCCCGCCTCCTCGCCGCCCTCGCCGAGGCGTGCGGCCTGGCGGAGCCCTCGCCCGGGTGGTGGGTGAACTTCCGGGTGATCGACGAGGGGAGCTGGGGCTCGGGCGGCAGGGTGACGTCGATCCTGTCGCTGCTGGCGACGGGGGTGTTCACGGAGGAGAAGGCGAAGGCGATCCGAGCGGCGATCACGGGCTGAGGCGATCACGGGCCGAGGGGGGGCGCGGGGCCGAGGGGGGCGCGGTGACGCTCAGGCCGGTTTCCGCACCGCGTCCTCGATCACCGTCTCCAACTGCTGGGCGACCAGGTCCAGCGGGACCATGCTGCGTTTCGCCCGGCACATCGCGATCGCGCCCTCGACGGAGGCGACGACCAGGGCGGCAACCGCCTCGGCCCGGTCGGCGTCGAGGCCGTGGGCGCGGAGGGAGTCGGCCAGGAGGCGTTGCCAGTCGTCGAACGCCTCGTCGGCGGCGGTGAGGGAAGGCGGGACTTCGTCCGTCAGGGGCTCTTCGACCGAGACCGCGAGGACCGGACAGCCCGCGTGATAGTCGCTCTTGAGGACGACACCCCGCCACAGCGCGAGGAAGGCCCGCAGGCCGGCGGCCGGACCGGCGGCCAGTTCCTCGCGGAGGATGCGGGAGACCGTCGTACCCGCGAAGCGCACCGCCTCGGTCGCGAGCTGCTGCTTGCCCTCGGGGAAGTAGTGGTACGTCGAGCCGAGCGGCGCCTTGGCGTGTTTGGCCAGCTCACGGATGCTCGTCGCGTTCAGGCCGCGCCTGCTGATCAGGTCGGCGGCGCCCGCGACGATGCGGTCGCGCGACGGCGTGTTCGGTGCGGCCACGGCCGTACCCCCTTCAGGACCCCTGGCTATAACGGCCGTCATAGTCTAGCCTGAGCCCCGCTTATAACGACTGTCATAGACAAGTCCGTACGGTTTCGAGGAGGCCCCGTGCCGATGATCCAGCTCACGTCCTTCCGGGCACAGGCGCGGAGTCACCTGATCGAGCAGCCCGACGGCACGCGGGGCGCGGGCGGGTCCGTGATCCGGTACGCCGATCTCGTCGCTCTCGCGCGGGGGGAGCGGGCCGGTGCGTGAACTGACGTATGTCGCCCGCGACTCGGTCGAGTGGCGCGAGGCGCCGGACCCGAGGCTCGGCTCGGACCGGGAGGCGATCGTCGCGCCGGTCGCGGCGACCTCGTGCGACGTCGACACCGCGATCCTCGCCGGACACGGCTTCATCGAGCCGCCGTTCGCGCTCGGGCACGAGTGCGTCGCCCGGGTCGTCGAGACCGGCGACGCGGTGACCTCCGTACGGCCCGGGGACCTCGTCGTCGTCCCCTGGTCGATCAACTGCGGTACCTGCGCGCACTGTTCGGCCGGGCTGACCGCGCACTGCTCGTCCGTACCGCACATGGCGATGTACGGCGCGCCGATCGGCGGGAGGTGGGGCGGGCTCTTCTCCGACCTGGTCCGGGTGCCGTGGGCGGACGCCATGCTCGTACCGCTGCCCGGCGATCTCGACCCGGTCGCGATGGCGGCGGCGAGCGACAACTGGTCCCTGTCCTGGCGGCTGGTGGCACCGCATCTGAAGAGCCGGCCCGGCGCGCGGGTGCTGGTCGTGGCGCGCGGCAGCATCGGGCTGTACGTGTGCGACATCGCGCGGGCGCTGGGCGCGTCCGAGGTGCTGTACGTCGACCCCGACGCCGGACACCGGGCGATAGCGCGGGAGTTCGGGGCGGCGACGGCCGAGGCGCTCGAACCCGTGCCGCACGGCTTCGACATCGCCGTGGAGGCGACGGGGCGGGTCGACCAGTTGGCGCTGGCGGTCAAGTCCCTTGCACCCGAAGGGGTTTGCGAGTCCGCCGGGAACCATTTCCGCCCCGGTGAGCTGCCCCTCCTGGACATGTACCTCACGGGCGTGACCCTGCGCGTCGCCCGCGACAACGTCCGGGGCCACATCCCGGACGCCCTCGAACTCGCCCGCTCCGGCAAGGTCGCCCCCCGCCGGGTCGTCTCCCACGTCCTGGACTGGGAGCAACTCCCGCAGGCCCTGCCGGAGAAGCACCTGAAGCCGGTGTTCGTCCGGGCGGACACCTGAGAGACCCCGAGAACCACCCCTCCCCCACCACGATCCGCCCGGGTACGGGCACGGCGGGTTCACCGCGATGCTCCTGGACGAGGTGATGGGGCACGCGTGCGTCGCGGCGGGGCATCCCGGGATGACCGTCTCCCTCACCACCCGCTACCGGTGACTCCCGTGCGGCTGTATCTGGAGGCCGCGCGCGGCGACCGGCGCGGTCGGGTGGTTCGCGTCCGGTTTCCCTGTATTTAGCCGCTCGACGGGCTCGCGGGCCGAAAGGGCGGTTCGCGACTGGCACGATTCCGCGCATGGTGCTTACAGAAAAACCGCAGGTCAGACGTAATTCCGCGCGCCGTGCCCGGGCGGCGCTGCTCGCTCTGGCCATGTCCGCGGGGTTCGTGTCCCTGAACGCGGGGTCCGCGTCCGCGCTGTCGCCCGGCGACCTCATCTCGTCGAACCTGCTGCGCAACTGGGAGACCGGGCTCTGCCTGGAGAGCTACAGCGCGGGCTCCATCCGGACGGGCCGGTGCCAGGTGGGAAACACGAACCAGACCTGGAAGATCTTCTACTTCACCCACGGGACCCATGACGAGGTCTACATCCAGAACGCGGGGACCAGGCGCTGCCTGGCCGACCCCGACGGCCGGCTCCTGGTGGACTTCGACTGCGTCAACAACGGCAAACCCACGTTCGAGGGCATCGGCTCCAGCTGGGACAAGGTCCAGCTCAAGTCCACCTCCAGGGGCGCCTGTCTCGACAGCAACCGCAACGGTGACGCCTACATGAACAGCTGCAACGGCGGCGGCTACCAGCTCTGGAAGTCGGGTTTCTGACAGCCTGCCCACCGGGTGCCACCCGCGCCGGACGCGCTTCCGCCCCCCCTTCAGAACCCGAAGCGCGTCCGGAAGAACTCGTCCACGTCGGGCCGTTCGGCCGGGGCCCCCGGAAGGCGTTCCGTGCCCGGCGCGCGCAGGCCGTCGAGGAGAACGGCCAGGTGGCGGCCGGTCAGGTCGGTGCCGAGGGTGTTCCGCTCGCCGTTCTGGGGCGTGCGCGGGGGGAGGGAGACCATCATCAGGACGAGGTCGTGAACGTTCACGTCCGGCCGCAGCGCGCCTTCCGACTGGGCCCGGCGGATGAGGCGGTCGAGCTCGCCGAGGAGCCGGTCGCGGGCGGCGATCAGTTCGGGCCCCGAGGGCGTGGTGCGGCGGCGGGAGACGGGGAAGAGCTGGCTGCTGCGGACCTCGGCCATGTGGTGCATGACGCGGACGAAGGCGGCCCACGCGTCCGGCTCGTCCGCCAGCGCCTCCGTGACGACCTCGCACGTGGCGTTCATGCGCCCGGTCGCGACCTCCTCGACGAGGGCGCGTTTGCTGGGGAAGTGTCGGTAGATCGTGCCCATCCCGACGCCGGACCGGCGGGCGACCTCCTCGATGGAGACCTCGTACCCCCGGTCGGCGAAGACGGCGCGGGCGGCGTCGAGGATCTGCCGGACGTTCTCACGCGCATCGGCTCTGCGGGGGTCGACTCGGTTCACGAGGTGGATGTTACGCTCCCACAGCAGTACCGGAAATTCATTTTCCGGTTAGCCGAATGGCCAGCCCACAGGCATGGGCTGCCGCCCCCAGGGAGGCCCACCATGAACGCGACCCCCGACTTCCCCGCCGAGTTCCGCGGCGCCCTGCTCCACCCGGGCGACGACGGGTACGACGCGGCCCGCGCCGGCTTCAACTCCCGTACGGCGGACGCCCGTCCGGGTCTGATCGCCCGCTGCCGGGACACCGCCGACGTCGCCGCCGCCCTGCGCCACGCCTCGGCGCACGACCTCCCCGTGGCCGTGCGCGGGGGCGGCCACGGCATCGACGCGTACGCCCTGCCGGACGAGGCGTTCGTGATCGACCTGTCGGGCCTGCGCGGGATCTCCGTGGACCCCGCCTCCCGTACCATCCGGGCCCAAGCAGGCGTCCTGCTGGGCGAGTTGGACGCGGCAGCGCAGGTGCACGGCCTGGCCGTACCGGCGGGGACGGTCACGACGACCGGTGTGGCCGGGCTGACGCTGGGCGGCGGGATCGGGCATCTGATGCGCAGCTTCGGGGCGACCGTCGACAACCTGCTCGGCTGCGAGGTCGTCACCGTGGACGGCCGGGTCGTGCGGGCGGACGCGGAGACCAACCCCGGCCTGTTCTGGGGGCTGCGCGGTGGCGGCGGGAACTTCGGGGTGGTCACCGAGTTCACGTTCCGGGCGCATCCGGTGGGGCCCGAGGTCACCTCGGGGATGCTCCTGTTCCCCGGCGAGCAAGCAGCCGCCGTGCTGGGCGAGTTGCCCGCGTTCGTCGCCGCCGCGCCGCGCGCGCTCGGGGTCGGCAGCGCCCTGACGTTCGCGCCGCCGCTGCCGGGGCTGCCCGGGGAACTCCACGGAAAGCCGGTGCTGTTGCTGCTGCCGGTACACATCGGGGACGCGGCCGAGGCGGAAGAACTCACCGCGAAACTCGCCGCGTTGGGGACTCCGGCGCTGAACACCGTGGGCCGTACGACATGGCTCGCGACGAACAGCATGCTCGACGCGACCGCCCCGTACGGGCGGCGAGCGGGCACTCGCGGCGGATACCTCGCCGAACTCACCCCGGACGTCGTCGACTCGGCCCTCGCGCAGCTCGACGCCGCGCCCACAGCGCCCGGTTCGGTCACCGCCATCAACTTCTGGGCGTTCGGCGGCGCCTTCTCCGAGGACACCGACGAGGACGCGATGGCGTTCTCGCGCGCGGGCGCCGCGTGGCTGTGGGAGACGGCGACGGTCTGGGAGGGACGCGAACACGACGGCGCCTTCGACACCTGGCTCGACGGGATCACCGACGCGCTGCGCCCGCACACCCTGCCCAACGCGTACACCAACCTCACCCAGGACCAGGGCGCCGAGTGGCGGCGCGGGGTGTGGGGCGGCGCGGCCAAGCACCGGCGGCTGCGGGAGCTCAAGGCGGAGTGGGACCCGCGCAACCTGCTGCGGTTCAACAAGAACATCAAGCCCGCGGACGGCTGAGCGACCGAACGGTCGGGCCTCGGGAACTGACGTGCGGGCGCTACCGATTTGGGGGCGCTACCTGCCGTAACCGTCGTGTCGGCGGTCGGCCGGCCGAGAGGGTGGACCGCGTTGGTCCACACCTTTCGACCCAAGGGGTTCTCCTCATGATTCCGCTGCGCCACTCCGTCCTGGCCCTCGCCGCCCTCGGCCTCACCGCCGCCCTCTCCTCCCCGGCCGCCGCCGCCCCCCGGCACGTCGACGTCACCTACGGCGCGACCTACGTCCGAGGCGACCTCACCTTCAACAACCGCTCGGTCAGCTTCACCGGCACCTACCGTTCGGTATCCGCAACCGACTGCCGCCGCGCCTGGTTCGGCACCCTCGACAGCTCCGGCCGCCTCCTCGACGCCCGCAGCACGGGCACCCTGTGCAACGGAATCCGGCCGATCAACACCACCGTCCCGGCCGACGTACGGGGCGGCGCCGCAGCCGTCATGGTCTGCCTGGACAACGGCAACGCGGCACCCCTGAAGTGCCTGGAGTACAAGCGGCCGTAATAGCCCTCGTCCGGGGGCCTACGTCCCCCGGACGAGGGTGGGTGGGGTGGTCCTACGTCTTGGGGCCGTTACGGCGTCGTCGCCGGGCGCCTAGCGTCGTGTTCATGGACGACACGACCGGCATTCTCGACGAGGCTCTGGAGCGGCTGCACGGTTCGGGGCCGGAGCGGCTGGGGCGGCTGACGAATCACGCGCCGATGGCGGTGGAGGCGCTCGCGGCGCACGGGCAGGCGAAGGCTGTGCACCGGTGGCTCGATGTGTACGCGTCCCGCCTGGAGGAGTTCCCGGCGGCCGTCGCCGTGGTGACGGCGGACAACTGGCGTACGGCGCTGGGTGATCCGCGCCGGGCCGGCGACTGGATCGGGTACTTCGACCGCGAGTTGGCGGTGCGGCCCTGGCGGGACGTGCTGGCGCAGTGGTGGCCGCGGTTGCTGCCGGGGCTGTACGGCGGGTCCACGCACCCGGTGATCCGGGTCGGGCACGCGGTACGGACTCTGCTGGCCGGGGAGGAGACGGCGCCCCGCCGTACGGAGCTGGCGCACGGCCTGGGCTACTGGGCCGCCCGGCATCACACGCTCCCCGCCCTGACTCCCCTGACCGGAGCCGGCGGCGCGGCGGCGGCCCTGGACGCCGTACCCGTCGTCGCGGACCAGAGCGGCGGCTTCCCGGCGCTCCTCGCGCGTGTACGGGCGCTCCCGGTGTGGGCGGCGGCGGTCACCGACCCGGACGAGGCCCGCCTCCGCCTCACGGAGCTGGTGCGCGCGGCCACGCACCGCTATGCCACGCACGGCCACGGCGAGGAGACGATGCTCGTGCACGCGGCGACCGCGCCCAACGCCGTCCTGCGCACCCTCCCCGCCCCTGTCCCT
>NZ_LIRL01000927.1 GCF_001419795.1 Streptomyces niveiscabiei | reverse complement strand
GGCGGGGACGGGCCGTATGGGGTGGTGTGTCAGTGGGGGCGGATAGGCTGAAAGCATGACGCGAGCCGAGCAGCCGACGGGCCTTCACCCGGCAGAGAATGACGCCCTGGTGGTGGACTCACGCGAGCGCGCCGTGCGGGCGTTGCTCAGGCAGCCGCAGTTGCGGCGGTTGTGGAGTGCGCAGCTGGTGGGCGGAGCGGGGGACGCCCTCGCCGTCCTGGTGCTGGTGTTTCTTACGCTCCAGGCCGTCGTCTCCCAGGAGGCCCTGGGCGGCGGGTACCGGGGGGCGGCGCTGTCCGTCGCGCTCGTGCTCGGCGTGCGCGCGGTGGCCACCGTCCTGTTCGGGGCCGTCCTGCTCGGCCCGCTGACCTCGCTGACCTCTCCCGACGGCCCGCTGGACCGCCGCTGGACGATGGCCGGCGCGGACGGCGTGCGCGCGGTGCTGCTGATCGTCGCGCCCCTGTGGATCGACTGGACGCCGGGCAACGCGCTGGTGCTGCTGCTGGCGACGGTCTTCGTGACCGGCATCGCCGAGCGGCTGTGGACGATCGCGCGCGAGGGCGCCGCGCCCGCGCTGCTGCCGGCGCCGCCGCCGGAGGGAGCGACCGTACGGCCGCTCCCGGACCACATGGACGCCCTGCGCCGCCTGTCGCTGCGCACCAGCTTCGCGGCGATCCCGCTCGGCGGCGCCGTCCTGATCGCGGCCGGACTGGTGAACGTCCTGCTGGGCGCCGGGGTCGCCTGGTTCGACCAGCACCAGGCGGCGCTCGCGTCGTACGTCGCGGCGGGCCTGTTCGCCGCGTCCCTGTCGGTCGTCTCCGCGCTGGAGCTGCCCAAGCTGCGCACCCCGCGCGCGCGGTCCCCGCTGGAGGGCCTGCGCCGCCCGCGCGCGGGCACCGGTGCCGAGACCGGCCGCACCGGCGCGATCCCGCTGCTGGTGACGGCCTGCGGCGCCGTCGCGGGCGCGATCGCCGCCGCCGTGGCCGTCGCCGTCCTCCAGGCCGTCGACCTGGGCGGCGGCCCGATCTCGTACGGCCTGCTCGTCCTCGGCCTGACCGGCGGAGTCGTCGTCGGCATCCGTACGGCGCCCAGGATCCTGCCCGCGCTGTCGCGCCGCCGCCTGCTGGCGCTGGCGATCGCGGTCACCGGCGTGGGGCTGCTGGCCGCCGGGCTCGTCCCGGACAACGCGACCGTCCTGCTGCTCGCCGCCCTCGCGGGCGTGGGCGCGGGGGTCGCCGCGAACACCGGGCACGCGCTGCTCGACCAGGAGACCGAGGACAGCCGCCGCGCGCGGGTCACCGAGCACCTCCACGCGGTCGTCCGGGTCTTCGTCGGGTTCGCCGCGCTGGTCGCGCCCCTCGTGGCCGCGCTGATCGGCCCGCACCGCCTGGAGAGCGGCCGGTTCGTGTTCGCGCACGGCGGCGCCGCGTTCACGCTCATGCTGGTCGGCGCGCTGCTGCTGCCGGTCGCCGCGCTGGTCCTCGCCAAGGTCGACGACCGCTCCGGCGTCCCCCTGCGCCAGGACCTGCGCGACGCCCTGCTCGGCGGCTCCGAGCCCGCGACCGCGCCCGCCGCGACCGGCTTCTTCATCGCCCTAGAGGGCGGCGACGGCGCAGGCAAGTCCACCCAGGCCGAGGCGCTCGCCGAGTGGATAAGGGCCAAGGGCCACGAGGTCGTCCTCACCCGCGAGCCCGGCGCCACGCCGGTCGGCAAGCGGCTGCGCTCGATCCTCCTCGACGTCTCCTCGGCCGGCCTCTCGCACCGCGCGGAGGCGCTGCTGTACGCCGCCGACCGCGCCGAGCACGTCGACACCGTCGTACGGCCCGCCCTGGAGCGCGGCGCCGTCGTCATCACCGACCGGTACGTCGACTCCTCCGTCGCCTACCAGGGCGCCGGGCGCGACCTGTCGCCGGTCGAGATCGCGCGCATCTCGCGCTGGGCCACCGACGGGCTCGTCCCGCATCTGACGGTCCTGCTCGACGTCTCGCCGGAGACCGCGCGCGAGCGGTTCACCGAGGCGCCGGACCGGCTGGAGTCGGAGCCCGCCGAGTTCCACGCGCGCGTGCGGTCCGGTTTCCTCACCCTCGCCGCCGCCGACCCCGGCCGCTACCTCGTCGTCGACGCGGGCCAGGAGGCCGAGGCCGTCACCACCGTCGTCCGCGCGCGGCTCGACCAGCTGCTGCCGCTCTCCGAGGCCGAGATCAAGGCCCAGGAAGAGGCGCGCAGGAAGGCCGAGGAGGAGGCCCGGCGCAAGGCCGAGGAAGAGGCCGCCCGCAAGGCCGAGGAGGAGCGCCTGGAGCGCGAGCGCCAGGAGCAGCTCGCCAAGCTCCGCGCCGAGGAGGAGGAGCGCAAGCGGCGCGAGCTGGAGGAGGCGCAGCGGCGCGAGGCCGAACGGCAGGCCGAGGAGGCACGCGTGCGCGCGGAGGAAGCGCGCAAGCGGGCCGAGGAGGAGCGGGTCCGGCTCCTCGCGGAGGAGAAGGCGCGCGCCGAGGAAGAGGCGCGGCGGGCCGCCGAGGCGGAGCGGCGCCGTCAGCAGGCCGAGGAGGAGGCGCGGCTGCGTGCCGAGGCCGAAGCCCGGCGCGTCGAGAAGCAGCGGCGCGCGGAGGAGGCGTTGCTGCGGGCCGAGGAGGCGCGGCGCGCTGCCGAGGAGGCGGCTGCCGCGGCTGCGGCGGGGCCCCGGACGCCGCCGCACGGGACGCCGGTCGCGGGCGGGGGCTGGCCCGAGGTCGGCGGTGAGTCCGGTACCGGTGCCGGTGCGGTGAGCTGGCCCGCCGCGCGCGGGGGCGCCGAGGGCGCTTCCGAGGGGCGGGACGTGCGGACCGAGTCCGGGGAGTCGGCGGCCTGGCCCGTGGCGCGCGGGGGTGCCGGTTCCCGTGGCGCGAAGAAGGGCGGGTGGCCCGACGCCTCGGAGGCGGTCACCGTGCCCACGCCCGCGGTGACGCCGCAGGACGCCGGGCGCGGGCGGGACGTCGAGGAGACCGCCGTCCTGCCGCCCGTGCGGCTCGTGAAGGACGAGGCGCCCGGGGCCGGTGAGGTGACGGCCGAGCTGCCCCAGCCGTCCGCCTCCTCGCGGCCGTCCTGGGCTGTCGGCGCCGACGCCGAGGAGACGGCCGTCCTGCCGCCGGTCCCCGGCACTCCGGCGGGGGAGCGGCCCGCCGACCGGGTGCCGCCGGGGTTCTTCCGGGACGAGCGCGAGGACCGTACGCGGGAGCTGCCCCAGGTCGACGAGAGCGGGGCGCCGCGGCGGCGGCCCCGGTCCGACTGGGCCGAGGAGACGCCGCTCGACGATCTGCCGTCGCTGGCCGATGAGTTGCTGGGGTCGCGGCGGGACGACGAGGACGGGCGCCGGCGGTAGGGGGCGCGCACGGGTACGAGTACGGGTGCGGCGTCTGCCTCAGGGGTCTGCCTTGATGCGGGCGCCGCATCTGTCGTACGGCGGGTGCGGCGCCTCTGTGCCGGCCGCGTGGTTTCCCGGCCGAGCCGGTGGTGGCTCCCGTTGTCAGTGGCGCCCCGCACAATGGAACCCGCAGCGCCGAGCGGGACGAGACGGAAGGTGGTCGGCCAGGTGAGTGTGTGGGACGACCTCGTCGGGCAGGAGCGGGTCAGCGAGCAGCTGGGGGCCGCCGCCCGGGACGCCGACGCGTTCGTCACGGCGGCGGTGAGCGGCGAGGCACCGCCCGAGGCGTCCAAGATGACGCACGCCTGGCTGTTCACCGGGCCTCCCGGGGCCGGGCGTACGCAGGTGGCGCGGGCGTTCGCCGCGGCGTTGCAGTGCGTCAGTCCGGACCGGGCGCTCGGGGGCGCGCCGGGGTGCGGGTTCTGCGACGGATGCCATACGGCGCTGATCGGGACGCACGCGGACGTGACGACCGTCGCCGCGGTCGGGACGCAGATCCTCGCGGAGGACATGCGGGACACGGTCAGGAAGTCGTTCACGTCCCCGGCGACCGGCCGCTGGCAGATCATCCTCGTCGAGGACGCGGAACGGCTGAACGAGAAGTCGGCGAACGCGGTCCTGAAGGCCGTCGAGGAACCGGCGCCGCGCACCGTCTGGCTGCTGTGCGCGCCGTCCCTCGAAGACGTCCTGCCGACGATCCGCTCCCGCTGCCGGCACCTCAACCTGGGCACGCCGTCCGTCGCCGCCGTCGCCGACATGCTGGTCCGGCGCGAGGGCATCGCGCCGGACGTCGCGGCCTCCGCCGCGCGCGCGACGCAGGGGCACGTCGACCGCGCGCGGCGCCTCGCGACCGACCCGGCCGCGCGGGAGCGGCGCGCGTCCGTGCTGAAGCTGCCGCTGCGGGTCGGCGAGATCGGCGGGGCGCTGAAGGCCGCGCAGGAACTCGTCGACGCGGCGGCCGAGGACGCGAAGGTGCTCGCCGAGGAGGTCGACGGGAAGGAGACCGAGGAGCTGAAGGCGGCGCTCGGCGCGACCCAGGGCAGCCGGATGCCGCGCGGCACCGCCGGGGTGATGAAGGACCTGGAGGACAAGCAGAAGCGCCGCCGGACCCGTACCCAGCGCGACAGCCTCGACCT
>NZ_LIRL01000926.1 GCF_001419795.1 Streptomyces niveiscabiei | reverse complement strand
CGCCCCGACCCCGCCGAAACACCGCCCGCCCGCCTGGCTGATCGTCGCGCTCGCCTGCGCCGGACAGTTCCTGGTCGTGCTGGACATCTCGGTGGTGAACGTCGCCCTCCCCTCGCTCCGCGCGGACCTGGGCCTGAGCGCGCCGGGCCTGCAATGGGTGGTGAACGCGTACGCCATCACGTTCGCCGGTTTCCTCCTGCTGGGCGGCCGGGCGGGCGACCTGTTCGGCAGGAAGCGCACGTTCCTGGTCGGCCTCGCCCTGTTCACGCTGGCCTCGCTGACCGGCGGCCTCGCCCAGTCGGACTGGGAACTGCTGCTGGCCNNCGTCGACGCTGACGCTGCTGACGGCGGCCGTCCCGGAGGGCCCCGCGCGGGCGCGCGCGATAGCGACGTGGACGGCGGTCGGCGCGGGCGGTGGCTCGGCGGGCGGCCTGGTCGGCGGGCTCCTGGTGGACACCCTGTCGTGGCGCTGGGTGCTGCTGATCAACGTCCCCGTCGGCGCGCTGGTCCTCGCGGGCGCCCTGCGCTGGCTGCCGGAGACGCGCGCGGCGACGACGAGGCGGCTCGACGTGCCGGGTGCGCTGCTGGTCACGGCCGGGCTCGCGACGCTGGCGTTCGGGATCTCGCGCATCGAGTCGGAGGGGTGGACGTCGTCGGCCGCGCTGCTGCCGCTGGCCGCCGGAGCCGTCCTGATCGCGGTGTTCCTGGCGGTCGAGGCGCGCGCGAGGTCCCCGCTGATGCCGCTCGGGCTGCTCAGGCTGCGGCAGGTCGCCTCGGCGAACGTGGCGATGTTCATCAGCGGCTCGGCGACGTTCTGCATGTGGTTCTTCATGACGCTGTACGCCCAGAACGTCCTCGGCTACACCCCGCTGGAGGCGGGCCTCGCGACGATGCCCAGCTCGCTCGCGGTGATCGTCGGCTCGAAGCTGGCGCCGCGCCTGATGCGTACGGCGTCCCCGCGCGCGACGGCGGCCCTCGGGGCGCTGATCGCGGCGACCGGGTTCGCCTGGCAGTCGACGATGAGCGCGGACGGCGAGCTGCTGACCGCGATCGTCCTGCCCGGCATCCTCATGATGCTCGGCGCGGGCATGGCGACAACTCCCCTGGCGTCCCTGGCCACTTCGGGCACGGCGCCCGACGACTCGGGCATCGTCTCCGGCCTGGTCAACACCTCCCGCACGATGGGCGGCTCCCTCGGCCTCGCGGTCATGGCCACCCTCGCCGCGACCCGCACGGACGGCCGCACCACCCCCGCCGCCCTGACCGACGGCTACGCCCTGGTCTTCCGCACGAGCGCCGCCGTCCTCATCGGGGGCGCGATCCTGATGTGGGCATGGCTGCCGCGCGGGGGCGGCGACAGGGCCTAGGCTGGCCGGCGTGCCGTACACAGACCCCCCGCAGAAACGCTCCCCCTTCCGCCGGCCGCTGGTAGTGGTACCGGCGGTGCTGGTGCCGGTGGTGGCGGCCGGGTGGTTCGCGTACAGCGGTACGGGCGGGGGCGGTACGACGACGGCGACGGCGGCGCCGATGTCGTCGGAGCCCGCGATCCCCCTGCCGGACATGAAGTCCCCGGCGAAGCCGCTGGCCGGCAGGACGATCGTCATCGACCCCGGCCACAACCCCACCAACTACCGCCACCCCTCCGAGATCAACCGCCTGGTGGACATCGGCACGAACAAGAAGGAGTGCGACACCACCGGCACCTCGACCAACGCCACCTCTACCAACTCCGCCTATACGGAAGCCCAGTTCACCCTGGACGTCGCCCACCGCATGCGCACGCTCCTGGAGTCCGAGGGCGCGAAGGTGAAGCTCACCCAGGACGCCGACCGCCCCTTCGGCCCCTGCGTCGACGAGCGCGCCCGGATCGGCAACGCGGCGAAGGCGGACGCGGTCGTGTCGGTCCACGCGGACGGCTCGGGCACCGGCAACCGGGGTTTCCACGTGATCCTCCCCGGCGCGGTCCACGAAGGCACCGCCGACACCCGCCCGATCGTCGCCCCCTCGAAACGGCTCGGTGAACTCGTGGCGAACGGTTTCCGCCGTACGACGGGCAGCAAGCCGTCCAACTACGTGGGTGCCGGTACCGGCCTGGTCACCCGGACCGACCTCGGCGGCCTCAACCTCTCGACGGTCCCGAAGGTGTTCATCGAGTGCGGCAACATGCGGGACCCGAAGGACGCGGCGCTGCTCACGAGCGGGGCGTGGCGGCAGAAGGCCGCGCAGGGGATCTCTGAGGGAATCGTGAGTTTCCTGCGCGGGTAGCTTCACCGGACCTCTCCGGGCGGACAGGCCGATCGCACGGACGATAATGTCGTTCCAACGTTGACGACAGACGACAAGACGAGCGACGAAGGACCTGAAGTGAATATCCGCTCCCTCACTAGAGGCGACGGCGTGGTGATCGGGGCAGCGGTATTGCTGTTCATCGCGTCGTTCCTCGACGTCTACTCGGCCGATCAGGCCCCGGACGGCTTCGACTTCCCGAGCGCATGGGCGAGCGGTCCGATCCTGCTGGGCGTGGTGCTGGCCGGTCTGATCGGTACCGCACTGGTCGTCGTCTCGCGCGCGCTGCCGCAGGTGCCGAAGGTCGCGGGCCTGGACCTGCGCCAGTTCGGTGTGGCGTTCACGGTGTTCGCGGCGTGGAGCGCGCTGGGCAACGTGTTCGACCCGACGAGCGCCATGAACAACCTCCAGGGCGCGCAGGACACCATCGACGCGGGCACGGGTCTGATCCTGCTGGTCGTGGCGACGGTCGTGATGGCGGGTGCCGCGGTCGCGACCCCGCTGGTGCCGGCGCTCCAGGGTGGCCTGATCCCGGCGCCGAAGCCCCCGGCCCCGCAGCCGTACGGCGCCCAGCCGCAGCCGCCCGCCGGTTACGGCTACCCGGGCGCGCAGCAGCAGCCCTCGGCGTTCGGTGGTCAGCCGCCGTTCGGCGGTGGCCAGCCCGCCCCGGCTCCGGCGGCGCAGCCCGCGCCGGAGTTCTCGCCGTTCTGGTTCGCGGTGCCGGTGCCCCGTCCGCTGTTCGCGGAGGACGGCGCGCCCAACCCGATCGCCGAACTCGCCCCGGGTACCTGGTACTTGGCGGTCGAGCAGAACGCGCAGGGCCTGATCGCGCAGACCCAGGACGGCCGTCGCGGCGTCCTGCGCGACAGTTCGGGCATCCAGCGCGGCTGACCGAACACCCTTCAGGCACACGGCCCTTCACCCTTCCAGGTGGAGGGCCGTTGCCGTACAGTCGCACGGCTCCCGCCAGTTGACGGACCGTCAGGAGACGCCATGCGGCTAGGTCTCGCGCTCGGCTACTGGGGCCGCGGCCCCAACCCCGGCCATCTGCCCCTCGTCCGGGAGGCGGAGCGGCTCGGCTACGACTCGGTGTGGACGGCGGAGTCGTGGGGCTCGGACGCGTTCACCCCGCTCGCCTGGCTCGCCGCCCACACGTCAACCATCCGGCTGGGTACGGCCGTTGCGCAGATGGCGGCCCGCTCCCCCACGACGACGGCGATGCACGCCCTCACCCTGGACCACCTCTCCGGGGGCCGCGCGCTGCTGGGCCTCGGCCTCTCCGGCCCGCAGGTCGTCGAGGGCTGGTACGGCCGCCCGTTCCCGAAGTCGCCGCTCACCGCGACCCGCGAGTACGTCGACGTCGTGCGCCAAGTCCTGCGCCGCGAGGGGCCGGTGGAGCTGAACGGCCGCTACCACTCCCACCCGTACGCGGGGCCGGACGGGACGGGGCTCGGCAAGCCGCTGAAGCCGATCACGCACCCGCTGCGGGCCCAACTCCCCGTACTTCTGGGGGCGGAAGGGCCGAAGAACGTCGCCCAGACCCTCCACATAGCCGACGGCTGGCTGCCGTTGTACTGGTCGCCGGACCGGCCGGACGCGTACGGGGACGTCACCGTGCCCGAGGGGTTCATGGTCGCGCCGATGGCCCAGGTGCGCGTGTGCGCGGACGTGTCCGAGGGGCTGGCCCCCGTGAAGGCGATGCTGGGCTTCTACATCGGCGGCATGGGGGCGGCGACGCGGAACTTCCACGCCGATCTCATGGCGCGGATGGGGTACGGGCAACAGGCCCGCCGTATCCAGGAGTTGTTCCTGTCGGGGCGGCGGGGGGAGGCCATCGCGGCCGTGCCCAACGCGTTCGCGGACGAGATCTCGCTCGTCGGGCCGCGCCGGCGCATCGCCGAGCGGCTGGAGTCGTGGCGGAAGGGCCCGGTGACCGACCTGCTGGCCATGTCACCGGACCCGGAGAGCCTGCGCGTGCTCGCAGAACTCAACTCCGCCTAGCCGCCCGCGAGTTGTCCGGCCGACGGCACCTTGTCCTTCACCTCGGCGCCGGCGCTCTTCCCGGCGTCCTTCACCTTGCCGATGATGTCGTCGAAGGAACCGGCCGCCGAGTCGTCGCCCTTGCGGAGCTTGGACGGCAGGTCCTTGAGCGCGTCGATGCCCGAGGTGAGCGGCGCCATCGCCTTCGACAGCAGCGGGTCGCCCTGCGCGTTGCGGCTCGCCGCCTTGAGCCGGTTGTACGCGAAGGTCCCGGCGAGACCGGCCTTGACCAGCGCGAACGTCCGCCCCTTCGCGCCCTTCTTGAACTTGCCGGCCTTCCAGGGCTTCACGATCCACTGGTAGGCCGCCCCGGCAGCGAGCCCCGCGTTGGCCACGAACCGCGTCTTGGCGAGGCGCTGCCGCTCGGCGGTCGGCGTGGGGCTCGGGTCACCGGCGACAGCGGCGGCCACGGTGTCCTGTGCGGCGCTCTTCCCGCTGCTCGAACACGCGGTCCCGCCCACCAGCAGGGCACAGCACACGCTGAGCGCCACGAGAAGGCGCCGTATCGGTACGGCCACGGGGTCCTCCGGGATGTGTGGACTTCCCCCCGAGCTGTCCCGGCCAGCCTCACCCGACGGACGCCGCTCCGCCACCCGGGGAGGCTCACACCGGGTGATACTCGCAGGTCAGGGGCGCCAGGTTTCATCGCCGGGCGCCGGGATACCCGTACCGCATGTCTCCGGATCGCAACGGCAGAGGCGTCGGGTCGCTGGTCGCGGGAGTCGCCGACGTCCTGGCCCTCGTGCTGGTTCTGTGGATCGCGCTGGACCTCCTGGACGCGAACCGCGCGAACGACTTCGTGCGGTTCGTGCACGACGCGGCGAACTGGCTCGCGGGCTGGTCCCGCGACCTGTTCACCTTCGACGACCGGTGGGCGCGGGTCGTCGCCGGGTACGGGCTCGCGGCGGTCGTGTACGTCGTGCTGGGGCACGCCATCGCCAACCTCGGCCGGCGGCACTGACCTTCAGGGACTCAGCAGCAGTCGGGGTCAAGACCCACCGGCAGCTGCTCGCCGCCGAACACCGCGCACGTCGCCTCGTGGCCGCCGAGCGCCGCGACCGCGAGCAGCAGCGAGCCCGCCGTCCACGTCGTCAACTCCCGTGGCCAGACGGCGTCGTCGGCGAAAACGTACCCCGTCCAGTAGAGGCCGCTCTCCGGGTCCCGCAGGTGCTGGATCGACTGGAGGATCTCCAGCGCGCGGTCCGACTCGCCCATCGCCCAGAGCGTCAGGGCGAGTTCGGCGGACTCGCCGCCGGTGACCCAGGGGTTCGGGACGACGCAGCGCACCCCGAAGCCGGGTACGACGAACCGCTCCCAGCCCTCCTTCACCCGGGACTCGGCCTCCTCGCCGGTCAACGCGCCGCCCAGCACCGGGTAGTACCAGTCCATGGAGTAGCGGCCCTTGTCGAGGAACCGCTCCGGGTGGCGGCGGATCGCGTGGCGCAGCGCGCCGACCGCCAACTCCCAGTCGGGCTGCGGCTCTTCACGCTGCTCGGCGATGGCGAGGGCGCACCGCAGGGCGTGGTGGATCGACGAACTCCCGGTCAGCAGCGCGTCGTCGGTGGGCGTGCCGTCGTCGTCGCGGCGCCAGCCGATCTCGCCGCCCGGCTGCTGGAGGCGCAGCACCCACTCCACGGCCGCGTACACGACGGGCCACATGCGGTCCAGGAACGTGTCGTCGCCGGTCGCGAGGTAGTGGTGCCAGACGCCCACGGCGACGTAGGCGACGAAGTTGGACTCGCGGGCCCGGTCGGTGACGTCGTCGTACGCGCCGTCGGCGTACGCGGCGTACCAGGAGCCGTCCTCGGTCTGGTGGCGGGCCAGCCACAGGTAGGCGCGCTCGGCCGCCTCGTGCTCGCCGGCCGCGTCCAGGGCCATGGCGGCCTCGGTGTGGTCCCACGGGTCGAGGTGGTGGCCCCGGAACCAGGGGATCGCGCCGTCCTCGCGCTGTGCGGCGAGGATGCCGCGCACGGTCGCCACGGCCTGCTCGGCGGTGAGGACCCCGGGCAGGACGAGGTGTTCTGTCCGGGGGGTGGTCACTTGGCCGCCGCCTCGGAGACCCGGGGGAGGTGGGGCTTGGTCGCGTACGCCACGAAGCTCTTGCCGATGAGCGGGTTCAGGGCCTGTTCGGCGACCCGGGTGGCCAGCGGTTTCTTCATGATGTCCCACACCAGGAGCTTGTGGTACGCCTTCACCGGGAGCGCCTGGTCGTTGTCCACGCCGAACGCGCACTTCAGCCACCAGTACGGGGAGTGCAGGGCGTGCGCGTGGTGCGTGCCGTACGGCTTGAGGCCGGCCTCGCGGATCTTGGCGAGGAGTTCGTCGGCCTTGTAGATGCGGATGTGGCCGCCCTCGACCTCGTGGTAGGCGTCGGACAGCGTCCAGCACACCTTCTCCGGCCCGTACCGGGGGACGGTGATCGCGATCCGGCCGCCGGGCCTCAACACCCGTACCATCTCGGCGAGTACGCCCTTGTCGTCGGGGATGTGCTCCATCACCTCGGAGATGATGACGACGTCGAAGGACTCGTCGGGGAACGGCAGCGCGAGCGCGTCCCCCTCCATGGCGGTCGCGGTGGCCCCTTCCGGCGCCTCCCCGGCCTCCTTCATCGCGGCGAACCACTTGGCGACCTCGCGGATCTCCTCGCCGTTCTGGTCCAGCGCCACGACCTGCGCTCCCCGCCGGTAGCACTCGAAGGCGTGCCGTCCGGCTCCACACCCGAGGTCCAGCACACGGTCCCCCGGGGCGAGCGGGAACCTGGAGAAGTCGACGGTCAGCACGTGGCCCTGCTTTCGGGGGTGGTGGAACGGGGGGAGGGAAGCTCGGCGCCCAGGGTGTCACGG
>NZ_LIRL01000925.1 GCF_001419795.1 Streptomyces niveiscabiei | reverse complement strand
TGTGGCTGGTCGCGCTCACGCGGCGGTAGCCGCATATGCGATACAGCCCCGCGCCCCTGAGGGCGTTAGCCTCGCGCCAGTTGTATGCGTCACCCTCCGCCGTAGGCGCGTGTCACATTCCTGCCCTGTGTCGCTTCCCTTCCTTTCTCCCTATCGTCTAACCCATGTTTGCTGCCTACGCCGCCCGCATCGATCGTGATCAGCCGCTCGCCGGGCTGGAGTTGGGGGAGCGGCCGGCTCCTGTGGTGCCGCCCGGGTGGAGTGTCGTGGATGTGCGGGCCGCCTCGCTCAACCACCATGACCTGTGGTCCTTGCGGGGGGTCGGGCTGGGTGAGGACAAGTTGCCGATGATTCTGGGGTGCGATGCCGCCGGGGTGGACGCGGACGGGAACGAAGTCGTCGTGCACTCCGTCATCGGGCAGACCGGGCACGGGGTGGGGCCCCGGGAGCCCCGGTCGATCCTCACCGAGCGGTATCAGGGGACGTTCGCCGAGCAAGTCGCCGTACCCACCTGGAACTTGCTGCCGAAGCCGAAGGAGCTGTCCTTCGCCGAGGCCGCTTGTCTGCCCACCGCCTGGCTCACCGCGTACCGGATGCTGTTCACCAACGCCGGGGTGCGGCCCGGGGATTCGGTGCTCGTGCAGGGCGCCGGGGGCGGGGTCGCGACCGCGGCGATCGTGCTCGGGAAGGCGGCCGGGCTGCGGGTGTTCGCGACCAGCCGGGACGAGGCCAAGCGGAAGCGCGCTGTCGAGCTGGGGGCCGTCGAAGCCGTCGAGCCCGGCGCCCGGCTGCCGCAGCGGGTCGACGCCGTGATCGAGACCGTGGGGGCCGCGACCTGGTCGCACTCCGTGAAGTCGCTGCGGCCCGGGGGGACGCTCGTCATCTCGGGCGCCACCAGCGGGGACCGGCCCTCGCACGCCGAACTGACCCGGATCTTCTTCCTGGAGCTGAAGATCGTGGGGTCGACCATGGGGACCAAGGACGAACTGGAGGACCTGCTCTCCTTCTGCGCCGCTACGGGCGTACGGCCGGTGATCGACGAGGAACTGCCGTTGGACCGGGCGCGGGAGGGGTTCGAGCGGCTGGCGTCGGGGGAGCAGTTCGGGAAGATCGTGCTGACCCAAGGGTGACGGGTCGGTGAGGTGATGGTGAGGGGCGGGTCCCGGTGGGCCCGCCCCTTTTCCGTGCCGATGGTGTCAACTTTGGTTGACGAGGGCGCGAGTGTCAATGTAAGTTGACGCGCATGACCGAAGCTACGGATCTCGCGGCGCGCGCCGGGGATCGTGACCCCAGGGTCGGGCTGCGCGCCGTCGCCGCCCTGCGCAGGCTGCTGGAGCAGTTGGAGGCCGTGCAGGTGCGCAGCGCGCGGGTACAAGGGTGGTCGTGGCAGGAGATCGCCACGGAACTCGGCGTCAGCAGGCAGGCCGTGCACAAGAAATACGGGAGGCAGTGATGTTCGAACGCTTCACCAAGGACGCCCGTGACGTGGTGCGCGGCGCCGTCGACCACTGCGAAGGGGCGGGCGGGCGGACCGTCGGCGTCGACCATCTGCTGCTCGCCCTCCTCGACCGGGAGGGCAGCCGGGGCTCCTTCGCGCTGACCTCCCTCGGCGCCGAACGCTGGCGCGACTCCGTACGGGAGGAACTCGCCGACGCCCGCCGCCGGGCCGGCCTCTCCCGCGCCGAGTCCGACGCGCTCGCCGGACTCGGGATCGACGTCACCGAGATCGTGGCCCGGGTGGAGGAGGCGCACGGGGTGGGGGCGCTGTCCGGGGACGTCCGGGACAAGGGGTGGTGGAGCGGGCGGCGCTCCTTCGGGCGGGAGGCCAAGGACGTGCTGGAACGGTCGCTGCGCATCGCCGTCGCCCATCGGGACCGGCACATCGGGGACGAGCACATCCTGCTGGCGGTGACTGTTCTGCCGGGGGCGGCCGGGGAGG
>NZ_LIRL01000924.1 GCF_001419795.1 Streptomyces niveiscabiei | reverse complement strand
CTTCCACGCACCCCTGCACACCGACCCCGAGCCCCCGCTGCGCACCACATCCGGCCAACTCGCCGAGTTGTTCGCACGACCGGCAGCGCTGTGCGACCACGCCGAGGTCGAGACGTACACCTGGTCCGACCTGCCCGCCCCACCCACCTCCCCCGACGGAATCGCCGCCGAACTCGCCCGGGCCCACGAGCAGTTGACCGGCCTCGGTCTCGAAGGCCCCGTGCTCAAGGGCCTCGGCCTCGAAGGACCGGCCCTCAAGGAGCCCGCCGACAACAACCCCGGCCCAAGGATCCCGACCACCCGCAGGAGCGCCCATGAAGAAGCGCCTCGTCGTCCTCGACATCGTCGGTCTCACCCCCAACCTGCTGCGCCACATGCCCTCGGTCGCCGCCCTCGGTGAGCGCGGCTCCCGGGCCCGCCTCGACACGGTGCTGCCCGCTGTCACCTGCACGGTCCAGTCGACGTTCCTCACGGGCGAACTCCCGTCCGTGCACGGGGCGGTGGCGAACGGCTGGTACTTCCGTGACCTCGGCGACGTCCTGCTGTGGCGCCAGCACAACGCCCTCGTCGCAGGAGAGAAGATCTGGGAGGCGGCCCGCAGGGAGAACCCGGACTACACGGTCGCCAACGTCTGCTGGTGGTACGCCATGGGCGCGGACGTCGACTGGACGGTCACCCCGCGCCCGGTCTACTACTCCGACGGCCGCAAGGAACCCGACTGCTACACCTGGCCGCCCGAACTCCACGACGAACTCACCGAACGGCTGGGCCCCTTCCCCCTGTTCACCTACTGGGGACCCAACGCGGGCCTGCCCTCAACCCAGTGGATCCTGGCCGCCGCCCGGCAGATCTTCGACGACAAACAGCCCGACCTCACCCTCGTCTACGTCCCCCACCTCGACTACGAACCCCAGCGCACCGGCCCGAACTCCCCGCAGACGGCCGCCGCAGCCCGCCAACTCGACGCCGCGCTGGGCCCGTTGATCGCCCACTTCGAGAAGGAGGGCGCGACGGTCGTCGCCCTCAGCGAGTACGGCATCGCCCCCGCCTCCCGCCCCGTCGACGTCAACCGGGCCCTGCGAGCCGCCGGACTCCTCGAAGTCCACACCCAGGACGGCATGGAGTACCTCGACCCCTGGACCTCCCGAGCCTTCGCCGTCTCCGACCACCAACTCGCCCACGTCTACGTCCGCGACCCCGCCGACACCGACCGCGTGGCCGCGATCCTCGCCGAACTCGACGGCGTGGACGAGGTGTTGGACGCGGCCGGCAAGAAGGAGCACGGCCTCGCCCACGAGCGCTCCGGCGAACTCGTCGCCGTCGCCGAGCCGGACGCCTGGTTCACGTACTACTACTGGCTCGACGACGACCGCGCCCCCGACTTCGCCCGCCAGGTCGAGATCCACCGCAAACCCGGTTACGACCCGGCCGAGTTGCTGTACGACGAGACGGTCCCGGCGGTCAAGGTACGGGCCATCGGCTCGGTGATCCGCAAGAAACTCGGCTTCCGCTACCGCATCCGTACGGTGCCCCTCGACCCCTCCGGTATCCGGGGCAGCCACGGCCGCCTCCCCGACAACCCCGACCACGGCCCCGTACTCCTGTGCTCGCGGCCGGAGTTGACGCGCGAGGCGTACGCGGCGACCGAGATCAAGGACCTGCTGCTCGGCCTGTCGGTCGGGAGCGGGGCGCGTAAAAGCGGGTGAGGACGGCGCCGAGTTGGTAGAAACGCCCCCATGACCACCCTCACCTTCGTCCGGGGCGACATCACCGACCAGTCCGTCGACGCCATCGTCAACGCGGCGAACTCCTCGCTGCTCGGCGGCGGTGGCGTCGACGGCGCCATCCACCGCCGGGGCGGCCCGGCGATCCTGGACGCCTGCCGCGACCTCCGCGCATCGCATTACGGCAAGGGCCTGCCCACAGGCCAGGCCGTCGCCACAACTGCCGGGAATCTGAACGCCCGTTGGGTCATCCACACCGTCGGCCCCGTCCACAGCGCTACCGAGGACCGCTCCGCCCTCCTCGCCTCCTGCTACCGCGAATCCCTCAAGGTCGCCGACCAACTCGGCGCCCGCACCGTCGCGTTCCCCGCGATCTCCGCCGGGATCTACGGCTGGCCCATGGACGACGCCGCGCGCATCGCGGTGCGGACCGTGCGGGAGACCCCCACGCGGGTCGAGGAGGTGCGGTTCGTGCTGTTCGACCAGGGCGCGTACGACGAGTTCACGGCGTACGCGGCGATCTGATCGTCGTATCCGGACCGCCCCGGTTCACCCTGTCGGGTGACTCTGGCTGCCGGATCGTTTCTTCCGAGTTGCGCAGAAACGTTCTACTGCTAGCTTCGGCGCGTTCTTGCCAAGATCGTCCGAGGAAGCGTGCCGGTGCAATCACCCATCTGGACCGAGGAGTTGGACGTCGAGGAGCGGGCGGGGGAGCAGGGTGCCCGCGACGTTGGGGCAGCCTCCACTGCTGGGGCCGCCTTCACCGCCGAGGGCGCCTTCACTGCCGGGGCTGCCTTCGCCCCCGTGGCAGCCTTCACCGCCAGGACCGCCGAGGACATCGCCGTCCGTATCGGTCGCTTCGCCCACCCCGCCACCCGTCTGCTGCTCAGCGCCGACGGGCTCACCACCACCCTGCTGCGGGCCTGGACGGGCGCCGAGGTGGGCGTGCTGCGGGCCGCGCAGCGCCGGGTTCCGGCCGCCGAAACCCCTTGGGGTGCGGGGGAGTTGCTCGGCGCAGGGGGCGGCGAGAGGGTCGTACGGCACTCCGTGCTCGGCGGGGCCGACGGGAGCGAGCTCTCGCGGAACGTCGTGGTGGCCCGGCCCGAGCTGTGCCCGTCCGCCGAACGCTGCCTGGCCGACACGTCGGCGCCGCTCGGGCCCATGCTGCAAGCGGCGGGAACCGGTTACCGGCGTTCTCTGCTGGACGCGGGGCTGCGGCCTTGGGAGCCGTGCGGGGAGCCGGCGGCGTACAAGACGTACCTGCTGTGGCACGGGGACCTGCCGTTCGCCGTGATCTCCGAGCTGTTCGATCCGGCGGTCGTCCCGGCGGCCCTGCGATGAGCGCGGGCCGCGTCGCGGTCGTCGGCGCGGGGCCCGCCGGGCTCGTGCTCGCCGCGCTCCTGCACCGGGCCGGGATCGACGTCGAGGTCTGGGAGCGCGGGAGTCGACGGCACGTCGAACAGCGGGCCCGGGCAGGGCTGTTGGAGCATCGAGTCGTCGACCTCCTCGCCGCGCACGGGCTCGCCGACCGGCTGCTCAAGGAGGGTGAGCGGCACGGGTGGTGCGACTTCCTGTGCCTCGGTGAACGGACCCGCGTCGACTACGGCGAGCTGTCCGGGGGGTACCGACACTGGGTGTATCCCCAGCAGTTGCTGGTCCGCGACCTTGTCGCGACGCTGGAGGGGATGGGCTGCCCGGTCCATTTCGACACGCCTGTACGGGAGTTGGACGGTACGGCGCTGCGGCTCGAACGGGGTACCGTCCGCGCCGAGTTCGTGGTCGGCTGCGACGGCGCGCACGGCGTCGTCGCCGAGAGCCTCCCCGACTCCCTTGCCCTGCAACGGCGTTACCCCTACGACTGGCTCACCGTCCTTGCCGACATGACCCACCCCGTCGAAGGTGTCCTCTACGCCGTCCACGAGGCCGGGTTCGCGGGGATGATGCCGCGCGCCGGGAACGTCGCCCGGCTCTATCTCCAGGTCCCCGCCGACGACAGCCCCGCCGACTGGCCCGAGGACCGGGTACGGGAACAGCTCGCGCTCCGGCTCGCCCCCGGCTCCGGCGACCCCGTCCCCGTACAGCTGCGCGAGACCGGCATGCTCCGGCTGCGCGGCCGGGTCCGGCGCCGGCTGCGCTCCGGCCCCGTCCTCCTCGCGGGCGACGCCGCGCACCTCCTGACACCGTCCGGCGCCAAGGGCCTCAACCTCGCGGTCGCCGACGCGGCCGACCTGGCGGACGGGCTGATCCGCCGTATCCACCACGGCGACGGCACCACCCTCGCCGGCTACGAGGCCCGCCGGCTCGCCGCGGCCTGGTGGGCCCAGGACTTCTCCGACCGCCTCCTCGACCTGCTCCACCTCCCACCCGGCTCCCCGGCCGACCGCCGGTTCGCACTGGAGCTGCGCCGCGAACGCATCAGGGCCCTGACCAGGCCGGGACCGTACGCGACGGCGTTCGGACGGGACTACGCGGGGGCGGCGAGCGTTTCGGAGGCCTGAAAGGCGGGCGGCTTCGCCGCCACGCCGTCCCCGCACGCCGT
>NZ_LIRL01000923.1 GCF_001419795.1 Streptomyces niveiscabiei | reverse complement strand
GTACGCCACCCCGCGCAGTCCCCGTACAGCAAACTGCCCCGCGCGCCCGTACGACGCTCCCGCGCGCCGTTCCCCCCTCGGGCGCCGAGGTCTACGCTGGACGGACACACAAAGGTCCGGTACCGGGCCCGCCGCCTCGGCTCCCCTCAACGCACGGCGGGCCCACTCGGACGGGACGTGCTCGCGGGCCCGGCATTCAGAGGGCCTCAGCCAGAGGGCTTCCCCCGTTCAAGAGGCTTCCCGCAAAGGTGAGTTCACCGCGCGGTACGAACCCGGCGGCATCCGGCCCGGCCCTCCGGCACCCCCAACTCCCTCACGGCGTATACACATACGGCGTCGTGGTCCCCAACTTCGCGAAGCCCAGCCCCTCCAGGATCGGCCGGCTGTCCTTCGACGCGTCGACCTGGAGGAACTCGTACCCCCGCGCGGCGGCGATGCGGGCCCGGTACGCGATCAGCGCGCGGTAGATCCCCCTCCCCCGCCACTCGGGAACCGTCCCGCCACCCCAGAGCCCCGCGAACCGCGTGTCCGGGATCAGCTCCATGCGGGCCGAGCTGACCGGCTCGTCCCCGGCGAGGGCGACGACGGCGACGAGGATGTCGGGGTCCTCGGCGAGCCGCACCCGCAGCAGATCCCGCAGCCAGGAGGCGTCCCGCCCGAACGCGCGCTCGTTGGCGCGGACCATCAGCTCGACGCCCGCCATGTCCGTGACGGGCTCGATCCGGACGCCCTCGGGCGGCTCGGCCCCGGTCAGCTGGGTCTTCGTCTCAGCGATGAGAAGGGTCTCGACGTCGTCGGGCACGAACCCGGCGGACCGGAGGCGTTCCCCCAGGTCGGCGGGCGTGTCGTGGGAGTACGTCTTCCACTCGAACTCCCGCCCGAGCCCCGTGTAGAAGGCGACCTGCTCGGCGATCACCGCATCCGCGTCCCCCTCACCGAGCCCGGACCACAGGACCCCGCTCCACCCCTCAGCGGAGGCGATCTGCCGGACGACCTGCCCGGTACGTTCGATCCGGGCATCGGAGCTGTCGGGGCGGGCGCCCTGACGCATCTCGCGGTCGTACAGGGCGAGGATGTCGGCATTGTTCATACGCCCACTCCAACACCCCGCCACGCCGCCCACAACACAATTACCCTGCCCCCAGGAGGACAGACGTGAAGGACTCGGAGCTGGCCCACCTGCGCCGCGCGGTGCAGCTCGCGGCGGACGCCCTGGACGCCGGCGACGAGCCGTTCGGCTCGGTGCTGGTAGGCGCTGACGGGACGGTCCTCGCGGAGGACCACAACCGCGTGGCGTCCGGCGACCGCACCCGCCACCCGGAGTTCGAACTGGCCCGCTGGTCGGCGGAGCACATGACACCCGAGGAGCGCGCGGCGGCGACCGTGTACACGTCCGGCGAGCACTGCCCGATGTGCGCGGCGGCGCACGCGTGGGTGGGCCTGGGCCGGATCGTGTACGTCGCCTCGTCCGAACAACTCGGCTCCTGGCTCACGGAGTTGGGCGTCCCGGCGCCCCCGGTGCGCACGCTCCCGGTCCACGAGGTCGCGCCCGGCGTGACGGTCGAGGGGCCGGTGCCGGAACTCGTCGGCGAGGTACGGGAGTTGCACCGCCGTTTCCACACGCGCTGAGGGCCGTACCGGCTCGGTCGGTACGGCCCTCGGACGGCCCGGCGGGGTGCACCTCAGGGGTGTCCCGGCAGCCTCGCGAAAACGTCCGGCGCGCCCTCGCGAAAGGGTCCGGCGCGCCATCGCGCAGACCTTCAGCGCACCGTCACGCCCTTCAGCGCACCGCCCCCGGCCGGAACCGCCGGTACAGTGCGGCCCCGCCGAGGAGCAGCGCCGCGCTTCCGCCGAGCAGCGCGCCCTGCCCGTCGGACCCGGTGCTGGCCAGGGTGACGTTCATCCCGGGGGTGGGTGTTTGGGTGCGCGGGACGGGGG
>NZ_LIRL01000922.1 GCF_001419795.1 Streptomyces niveiscabiei | reverse complement strand
GCTCCCCCGCAGCCCCTCCCCCCGGCGCAGCCGGACGGTGGCGGGAATCCGCAGATGCCGCCGGTCGACCCCCGTACGGGCATGGCCTGGCCGCAGCCCGTGCAGCATGATCATCGGCAGCCGGTGAATCCTGGTGCCGCGCCGCTCGGATATACCGCTGCTGTGGAGCTGTCGTCGGACCGGCTGCTGAACAACAAGAAGCAGAAGGCGAAGAGCAGCAGGCCGGGTGCGGGTGGGTCGCGGTTCAAGCTGGGTGGGAAGAAGGAGGAGGCGGAGCGGCAGCGGAAGCTGGAGCTGATCCGTACGCCCGTGTTGTCGTGTTATCGGATCGCCGTTATTAGTCTGAAGGGCGGCGTGGGCAAGACGACCACGACGACCGCGCTGGGCGCGACCCTCGCGACGGAGCGGCAGGACAAGATCCTCGCGATCGACGCGAACCCGGACGCCGGGACGCTGGGCCGCAGGGTCCGGCGGGAGACCGGGGCGACGATCCGGGACCTCGTGCAGGCGATCCCGTACCTCAACTCGTACATGGACATCCGCCGGTTCACGTCGCAGGCGCCCTCGGGTCTGGAGATCATCGCGAACGACGTCGACCCGGCCGTGTCGACGACGTTCAACGACGAGGACTACCGCCGGGCCATAGACGTGCTGGGCAACCAGTACCCGATCATCCTGACCGACTCCGGCACGGGGCTGCTGTACAGCGCCATGCGCGGCGTCCTGGACCTCGCCGATCAGCTGATCATCATCTCGACGCCGTCGGTGGACGGCGCGTCCAGCGCGAGCACCACCCTGGACTGGCTCTCCGCGCACGGGTACGCCGACCTCGTCGCCCGTTCCCTCACGGTCATCTCCGGCGTCCGCGAGACCGGCAAGATGATCAAGGTGGAGGACATCGTCAGCCACTTCGAGACGCGGTGCCGGGGCGTCGTGGTGGTCCCGTTCGACGAACACCTCGCGGCGGGCGCGGAAGTGGACCTGGACATGATGCGTCCGAAGGTCCGGGAGGCGTACTTCCACCTGGCGTCGCTGGTGGCGGAGGACTTCGTACGCCACCAGCAGTCGCACGGCCTGTGGACGAGCGACGGCAACCCCCCGCCGGTGGCGGCGCCCCCGATGCCGGGCCAGCAGATGCCGGGACAGGGGATGCCGGGCCAGCAGATGCCGGGCCAGTACCCGGGTCAGCCGTACCCCGGCCAGCCCTACCCCCCGCAGGGTTACCCGCCCCAGCAGTGACAGAAGGGCGGCCGGTGTCGGAGAACACCGGCCGCCCTCAGCTTCGTACGACTACTTCTCCTCCGCCGCCGCGACCAGTTCCCGGCACCTCTTCACATCCAGCGCCATCTGCTCCAGCAGCGCTTCCAGCGAGTCGAACTTCGCCTGCCCCCGCACGTACGCGAGGAAGTCGACGGCGACGTGCAGCCCGTACAGGTCGAGCCCCACCCGGTCGATCGCGTACGCCTCGACCGTCCGCGTCGTGCCGTCGAACTGCGGGTTGGTTCCGACGGAGATCGCCGCCGGCATGGCTTCGCCGTCCGCGTGCAGCCACCCCGCGTACACCCCGTCCGCCGGGACGGCGGTGTGCGGGAGCGTCTCGACGTTCGCCGTGGGGAAGCCCAACTCCCGCCCCCGGCGCGCCCCGTGGACGACGACGCCCTCGACCCGGTGGGGCCGCCCGAGGATCTCGCCCGCGCCCTCGATGTCCCCTTCGGCGACGAGCCGCCGCGTCAGCGTGGACGAGAACGGCTGACCGCCGCCCGCCTCCCCGGCGACGAACAGATCGACGACCTCGACCTCGAAGTCGTACACGGCACCCTGCTCGACGAGGAACTCCACGTTCCCCGCGGCCTTGTGCCCGAACCGGAAGTTGGGGCCCTCGACGACGGCGCGGGCGTGCAGCTTGTCGACGAGGACCTTGACGACGAACTCGGCCGGCGAGAGCTTCGAGAACTCGGTGGTGAACGGCAGCACCAGCACCGCGTCGACACCGAGCGAGGCCATGAGGTCGGCGCGCCGGTGGTGGGGCGCGAGCAGCGGCGGATGGCTGCCCGGCCGCACGACCTCACTGGGGTGCGGGTCGAACGTGACGACCACGGCCGGCACCCCCAGCTCCCGCGCCCGCTCCACCGCGTGCCGGACGATCAGCTGGTGGCCGCGGTGGACTCCGTCGTAGGAACCGATGGTGACGACGCTGCGCCCCCAGTCCTGGGGGATGTCCTCCAAGCCACGCCAGCGCTGCACTGTGACCGCTCCTCGAACCCGTGTCCGTACCGACTCATGGAATTACGCAACCCTAAGGGTGCCATGTCCGGCGCCGCCCGCTCTCATCGGCATCGGCGCTGTGACGGGGCGCACGTGGTCATACGGGGACGCCCGCCCCCGCGAGGTTCTCGATCATGCGGCGCGCGCCGGGGCCGACGACCGTCGCCCACTCCTGCGGGGCCTCGCCGATCCAGGCGGCGACCCGCGCGGCGAAGCCCGGCACGTGCCGGCCGAGGTCGACGAGACCGCGGTCGAAGCGGGTCGCGCCGTCGGGGGTGCGGACGAGGAGGCGGCCCGCGCGGTGGACGAGGTCGCGGGAGCGGTGGTGGGCGGCGGCGTGCAGGAAGGACGTGAGGACGGCCGGGTCCTGCTCGTGGGCGAGGAGGAACTCGCGGAGTTCCGTCCGCAGGGGTGAGCCGTCCGGCGTCGCGAGGACGTCGGCGAGCGCGGACCTCACCTCCTGCGCGGACGCCGTCAGCAGCGCGGTGACCAGGGGGTGGAGTACGGGTCTGGCGGGCGGGCCCTGTCGCAGTCTCACCTCCACGTACGCGGCGACCGCCCGCGCCGTCTCCGGTCGGCGTTCCACCGTCTCCCGCACCATGATCGCGATGCGGCGGGCGAGGGGCTGGGCGGTGACCTCGGCGAGCGCGCGCAGCGTCGTCGTCGGGTCCGTGTCGGGGCGGGCCAGGCGGGTGCGGAAGGCTTTCAGGACCGGTTCCGTGTGGGTCCTCAGCGCCGGGAGCAGGGCGGTGGGCGGGAGTTGGGGGTCGGCCGCCGTGAAGTGGGCCAGGGTCTGCGGGAGATGGGCCGTGCGGATTCTCGGGTCCTGGACGAGGAGGCCCAACGCGCCGCCCTGGAGCGGGGGTTCGGTCAGGAGTTCCTCCGCCGCGTACCTCAGGAGGTCGCGGTCCGCGTCCGTCGTCACGTGCGGGGCGGCTCGCAGGCCGTACGAGACGGCCGCGACCCTGCGGGCCGGGCGCGTGTCCCTCGCCCAGCGGTCGACCGCCCGGCACACGGCCGAGGGTTCGTCCTCCGCGAGGGCGCCGAGCAGTTCGTCCGCCCTGTGGTGGCCGCAGCCGACGAGGACGTCCGTGAGGTCGTCCAGTGCCCGGTCGCGGTACGCGTACAGCAGTGCCTGCGCCGCCGCCGCGACCGTCGCCTCCGGGGCGCCCGGTAGAGGGCGGTCGTCCTCGAACCACAGGGTGAGGTGGGGTTGCACGGTCCCCGCGTCCGCCGCGAGCAGGGTCGCGACCGCGTCCAGGTAGCGGGGCGCCGACGTCTCCCCCGGGGGCGGGTCCGCTCGCAGGAGGTGGCGCAGGAGGGTGAAGAGAGGGGCCGGGGGGAGGTTCAGGGACGTCCAGAAGGACGGGAGGAACGTCGTGGGCCGTAGCGTTCCGCGCGCCACCACGTGGTCCGCCAGCGCGTGCAGGACGTCCAGGTACGGGGTCGCGTCCGGGACCCTCAGGAGGGTCTCCGTGAGGAGACGCGCGGGCCACCACGCGTCCGGGGTCTCGTCCAGCGCCCGCGTCAACTTCCGTAGGTGCGACGCCAGTTCCGCCGGGCCCTGCTGCCTCGCCACCAGCAGCAGGGACTGGACGACCGGGCCGATACGGTGGTGGGGCACCGGGACCAGGTGTGTGCCGCGGGGGCGGTGGGCCAGTGACCTCAGCGCCTCCTCCAGGTCCAGGTGCATGCCCTGGATCCAGTCCGCGAGTTCCTCGTGCGCGAAGCGGTAGCCCGTGCCGGCCGGGACGATCAGGCCCTCCGCCAGCACTGCCGAGGCCCAGCCCGTCACTCCGCCCGGCCTGCCCGGTACGTGTCCCCAGGGGAACACCTCCTCGAACGCGGTCCTGTCCAGCTCGCCCTGGCCCGGGCCGAGGCTTCTTCTCGCGGCCTCGTGGACCTGGCCGGAGACCCGTGCGGCCAGCCGCCTCACGTCGGTTCCCCGGAGGGTGTTGCCCGCTGCCAGCCGTACCGCGATACGCAGGCACATCAGGTCCAGGTACGCGGCGAAGATGTCCTCCCTCTCCGCGTTCGCCGGGGGCGGGACGTCGGGGAGGGCCGCGCGGATCTCCGAGAGCAGGCGGATGCTGAGGGGGTGGCGTACGGCGTTGGGGGCGAGGGCGAAGGCGGGAACCCGGTAGCGGGCGCGGGCGATCTCGGCTTCACCTGCCGTGAACTCCCCCAACTCGACACGCTCCGGCAGACCTCCTTCGCCCCCGCCGCCCCTACC
>NZ_LIRL01000921.1 GCF_001419795.1 Streptomyces niveiscabiei | reverse complement strand
CGTCCTCGCCCGCGCGCGGGGACGCGTGTTTCGGCTGTGGTTCTGTGCCCGCGCGGGGGAGGCGTGGTTCGCGTGCGGGGTGGCTCTGCACGTGGGCGTGCGGTTCGGGTGCGGGGTGATGCCCCGCGCGTGCCGGGGTGCAGGACGTACCCCCGCCCGCGCGCTCTGTCCTCAACCCCGTGCGTGACCTCCCGGCAGGGCTTCGCGTTGGAGTGGGCATGAAGAAGCGCAGCATGCTTGCCATCGCCTCCCTGGCGACCGGGTTCGTGGTCGCCGCGATCACGCCGTCGCACGGGGCGGACCACGACAAACTCGGTCTGGATGTGGGGGACACGCTCAGTCAGCTCGACCACACGGTGGCCGACGAGAGTCTGGCTGTCGACGACAACGCGCTCGGGCAGGGCGATTGACGAGAGCCGTGCGCGAGCGCGAGGCGCCGGTCCCCGAGGGGGCCGGCGCCTCGGTGCTTCTCCCTGGTCCTCAACGGGAACTGGTTTCCGTGGCAGGGTGGAGCGGGCAAGCCTCAGGGGGCCAACGGAAGAGGGGGGAATCGTGACCGTCGTCTGGATCAACGGCGCGTTCGGTGCGGGAAAGACGACCACCGCACGGGAACTGAACGATCTGATCCCGAACAGCACGCTCTTCGACCCGGAGTTCGTCGGCGGGGCGCTTCCCCATCTGCTTCCGGCCAAGCACCTGGCCGAGGTGGGCGACTACCAGGATCTGCCGATTTGGCGCAGACTCGTCATCGACACGGCCGCGGCCGTGCTCGCCGAGGTCGGCGGCACGCTGGTCGTGCCCATGACGCTGCTGCGCCAGGAGTACCGCGACGAGATCTTCGGCGGCCTGGCCGCCCGCCGCATACCGGTGCGCCACGTCCTCCTCGCCCCGGCTGAAACGATCCTGCGTGAGCGGATAGCCGGCCGCCCGGTCCCGCCGGACCTCCCGGACGGCGAGATGCGGGCACGGCAGTGGGCGTACGACCACATCGAGCCGTACCGCGCGGCGCTCGCCGCCTGGCTGACGGCCGACGCCCACCTCATCGACACCGGCGCCCTCACGCCGCATGAGACGGCCCTGAGGATCGCGGAGGCCGTCGGGACGGGCGCCGTCCCGGTGTGCGACATCGTGCAGACGCCCGAGCCGACGGCGGAGACGCTCGCCTCGGGGGTGCTGCTCTTCGACGAGGACGACCGTGTCCTGCTCGTCGACCCGACCTACAAGGCCGGCTGGGAGTTCCCCGGCGGCGTCGTCGAACCCGGCGAGGCACCCGCGCGCGCGGGCATGCGCGAGGTCGAGGAGGAGACCGGGATACGCCTGGCGGACGTGCCCCCGCTGCTGGTCGTCGACTGGGAACCGCCGCAGCGCCCCCGGTACGGCGGTCTGCGGTTCCTCTTCGACGGCGGTCGCCTCGCCCCCGGCACCGTGGCGAACCTGTCGCTGCCCGGCCCCGAGCTGCGCGCCTGGCGCTTCGTCACCGAGCACGAGGCCGCCGACCTCCTGCCGCCCGCCCGCTACGAACGCCTGTGCTGGGCTCTGCGGGCCCGGGAGCGCGGCGCGGCGATCTACCTCGAGTCGGGCGTTCCCGTGCCCGGAGACGGCCACTGAGCGGCTTCGTCCGCCGGGAACACGGTGGTCGCGTCCGTGCCCAGCCGTGACTCGAACGCGTCCATCACCGCGCCGACGGCCGCGTGCCGCCGGACCAGTTCGGCCGCGCCGTCCGGCATGCCGTCGGGGCGGGCCCCGTTCGCGTACGCGCGCAGGCGGGCCAGTCGGTCGGTGCGGCCATGGAACTCGGTGACCAGCCAACGGGCCAGGTACCCGCGCGTGTAGGCGTCGTCGTAGGACAAGTGGGCGGCGTGGAAGGCGCGTTCCGCCGGGGTGAGGGTGAACTCGGGGGAGAGCGCGAGGCCGTGGTCGGTGAGGTAGAGACGCCGGCCGTCGGTGAGGATGTTGCGGAAGTGGGTGTCGAAGTGAACGAGGCCCGTGGTCCGCAGGAAGCCCGTCAGGGCCGTCAGCCGTCGGTCCACCAGGGCGCACGCCGCGTCCGCGTCGGGGCCGTGCACGTGGGCGCGCAGCCAGTCGTGCAGGGTGGACGGGACGTGCTCCAGGAACAGCGTCAGGCTCGCCGGCGCCGTACGCAGGGCCTCGATGCGCGCGCGGACGGCCGGTCCCCAGTAGGCCACCGCCTTCTCGGTGTCGGGGATGTCGGTCGGGGCGGTGGTGGGCAGGACGCGCGCGTGGTGCAGCAGCGGGAAGCCCGGGAAGCGGCCCGAGAGGGCCCACCGGGTGGTCGTCTCGTACACCGCCAGCTCCCGCCAGGCGCCGAACCCGGGGCTGGGGACGGCGCCGATGCCGTAGTGGCAGGCGGGCGGGAGGCCGAACACGTCCGCCGTGGTGCGGTGCCGGTCGGTGTCCGTGAGCGGCATCCGCTTCACGAACACCGGACGTCCGGCGATCCGTACGCGCGCGGTGGTGCCGCCCACGCCCGTGCCGTGCGGATCGGCCGCGTCGAGGAGCGCGGTCAGTTCCGCGTCGTCGAGACGGGCGAGGGCGGCGGACACCGCGCTGTGCGCGGTCAGCCGGGCTCGGCCGGGCAACTGGCTCAGCTCGCCGCGTAGTTCCGCAGGAACAGGGCCTCCGCCACCGACAGCCGCTCCAGCTCCTGCGGCGACACGCTCTCGTTCACCGCGTGGATCTGCGCCTCCGGCTCGCTGAGGCCGATGAGGAGGATCTCCGCGCGCGGGTACAGCGCGGCGAGGGTGTTGCACAGCGGGATCGAGCCGCCCTGGCCGGCGTACTGCATCTCCTCACCGGGGTAGGCGACCGCCATGGCCTCGGCCATCGCCGCGTACGCCGGGCTGGTCGTGTCGGCGCTGAACGGCTGGCCCTGGCCGACCTGTTCGATCTCCACGCGCGCGTGCCAGGGCGTGTGCGCCTCCAGGTGCGCGCGCAGCAGCTTCGTCGCCTCGGCGGCGTCCGTGCCCGGCGGGACGCGCAGGCTCACCAGCGCGCGGGCGTGTGCCTGCACGGACGGGGTGGCGCCGACGACCGGCGGGGAGTCGATGCCGATGACGGTGACGGCGGGACGCGCCCAGATGCGGTCGGCGACCGTGCCCGTACCGATCAGGCCGACGCCGTCGAGGACCTTGGCGTCCTGCCGGAACTGCTCCTCGTCGTACTGGAGGCCCTCCCAGCGGGCGTCGGACGTCAGGCCGTCGACGGTCGTCGAACCGTCGTCCGCGCGCAGGGAGTCGAGGACCCGGATCAGCGCGGCGAGCGCGTCGGGGGCGGCGCCGCCGAACTGGCCGGAGTGCAGGTTGCCGCCGAGGGTGCTGACGCTCACCCGGAGCATCGTCATCCCGCGCAGGGTGGTCGTGACGGTGGGCAGGCCGACACGGAAGTTGCCGGCGTCGCCGATGACGATCGTGTCGGCGGCCAGGAGCTCGGGGTGGGCCTCGGCGTACCGCTCCAGGCCGCCCGTGCCCTGCTCCTCGGAGCCCTCGACGATGATCTTGACGTGCACCGGGACGCCGCCGTTCGCCCGCAGGGCGCGCAGCGCGAGCAGGTGCATGATCAGGCCGCCCTTGCAGTCGGCCGCCCCGCGCGCGTACCAGCGCCCGTCGCGCTCGGTCAGCTCGAAGGGCGGGCTCGCCCAGGCGGCCTCGTCCAGCGGCGGCTGCACGTCGTAGTGGGCGTACAGCAGGACCGTGCGCGCGCCCTCGGGGCCCGGCAGGTAGCCGTACACGGACTGGGTGCCGTCGGGGGTGTCCAGCACGGCGACGTCCTGGAAGCCCTCGGCGGCGAGCGTGTCGGTGATCCAGCGCGCGGCGGCCTCGCTCTCGCTGCGCGGGAACTGGTCGAAGTCGGCCACCGACCGGAAGGCCACCAGTTCGGCCAGCTCCGCCTTCGCCCTGGGCATCAGGGAAGCGACGGTCTCGGCGACCGATTTCGACGACATGGGCACGCTCCTCGTGGGTGCGACGTTGTACGGGGTGAGCACGCGTCCGTACGGGTCCGTACGGCGGGGATCTCGCAGCCGAGGGTACGCGCTCGGACCTGCGGGGCCTCACCGGAGGACCTCGGCGATCTCCGCCGTAGGATGCGGGTGGACAGGTGCGACAGGCGGCCGGATCGGGAGCAGCAGACCATCGTGAGCAGCGAGAACTCTTCGGCGGACGACGTGCGCGAGACCGAGGACGCGCGTCAGGTGTGGGACGTCGTCGTGGTGGGTGCGGGCCCCGCGGGCGCCTCGGCCGCCTACGCGGCGGCGGTCACGGGGCGGCGTGTGCTCCTGTTGGAGAAGGCCGAGCTGCCCCGCTACAAGACGTGCGGCGGCGGCATCATCGGGCCTTCGCGCGACTGCCTGCCGCCCGGTTTCGAACTGCCCTTCAAGGACCGGGTGCACGCGGTCACGTTCTCCAACAACGGCCGCTTCACGCGGACGCGCAAGTCCCGGCAGATGCTGTTCGGGCTGATCAACCGCCCCGAATTCGACCAGCAGCTGGTGGAGCACGCCCAGAAGGCGGGCGCCGAGCTGCGCACGGGCGTGACGGTGACGCGGGTCGAGCAGCACGGCTCGGCCGTCCCGGACCGGCGCAGTGTCGCCGTCGTCCTCCAGGGCGGTGAGACGTTGCTGGCGCGCGCGGTGGTCGGCGCCGACGGCAGCGCCAGCCGCATAGGGGCGCACGTGGGCGTGAAGCTCGACCAGGTGGACCTCGGCCTGGAGGCGGAGATCCCGGTGCCCGAGACGGTCGCCGAGGACTGGAAGGGCCGCGTCCTGATCGACTGGGGCCCGATGCCCGGCAGTTACGGCTGGGTGTTCCCCAAGGGCGACACCCTGACGGTCGGGGTGATCTCCGCGCGCGGGGAGGGCGCGGCGACCAAGCGGTACCTGGAGGACTTCATCGGGCGGCTCGGGCTCGCCGGGTTCGAACCGAGCGTCTCCTCCGGCCATCTGACGCGCTGCCGCGCGGACGACTCGCCCCTCTCGCGCGGGCGCGTGCTGGTCTGCGGTGACGCGGCCGGCCTGCTGGAGCCGTGGACCCGCGAGGGCATCTCCTTCGCGCTGCGCTCCGGACGGCTCGCGGGGGAGTGGGCGGTGCGCATCTCGGAGGCGCACGACGCGGTCGACACACGCCGTCAGGCCCTGAACTACGCGTTCGCGATCAAGGCGGGCCTCGGGGTCGAGATGAGCGTCGGCAAGCGCATGCTGGCCGCCTTCGAGCGCCGTCCCGGGCTCTTCCACGCCGCCCTCACCGGCTTCCGTCCGGCCTGGCGGGCGTTCACCGAGATCACCCGCGGCAAGACGACCCTGGGCGAGCTGGTCCGTACGCACCCGATCGCGCAGCGCGTGCTGACCGGGGTCGAGCCGCGGCCGAAGGCGCCGGCCGAGACCGAGGCGGAGGCCGAGGTCAGTTCCTGACGGTGATCCGGAAGACGGGGTGGTCGCCCGCCGCGGCGGCGATCTCCTCGTCCGACGACTTCGCCGACACCCCGTTGAAGAACTGGTCGGTCTCCCAGCCCCACTTCTTCAGGTAGGTGCGCAGGATGTCGGTCTTCTCGGCGTCGGGCACCTCGACGGCCGTGAACTCCCGCACCGTGCGGCCGACCCGCAGCTCGCCGCCGCCCGCCGCCCGCATGTTGCGCACCCACTGGGAGTGGCCCCGCGCGGAGACCAGGTACTGCGCGCCCGCGTGGGTGAGCGGGTTGACCGGGAGGCGCAGCATCCGCCCGCTCGTGCGGCCCTTCACGGACAGTTCGGCGGAGCCCGCGAGGCTGACGCCGTGCCGGGCGAGCCAGCCGACGGCGTTGTTGAAGCGGGCGGCGAGAGGGCCGGCCTTGAGGTAGTACGGCTGCGACATGGTGACTCCCGAGCTTCAGAGAGCAGTGCTCTCGTTTCGTGTCTCCGAGTCTGCACGAGGGGTGCCCCTGTTGCAAGAGCGACGCTCTCTCTTTTGTTCGGCGTTCTCCAATGTGTGCACCGCTCCGTTTTGGTGGAAGACTTGCCCGCATGAGCCGTAACGTCTCTCCAGGGGCCCGAGCCCGCGCCCGGATCGAAGTGACCGCCGCCATCAAGGAGGAGGCCCGCAGACAGCTCGCCGACGCGGGCGCCGCCCAGCTCTCCCTGCGGGCCGTCGCCCGCGAGCTCGGCATGGTCTCCTCGGCCCTCTACCGCTACTTCCCGAGCCGCGACGACCTCCTCACGGCCCTCATCATCGACGCGTACGACAGCCTCGGAGAGGCCGCCGAGAAGGCCCACGCCGAGATCGCCCAGGACGACGCCGTACGGCGCTGGGTCGCCGTCTGCGAGGCCGTACGCGCCTGGGCGCTCGCGCGGCCCCACGAGTACGCGCTCATCTACGGCTCACCCGTCCCCGGCTACCGGGCGCCCGACTCCACCGTCCCCGCCGCCGCGCGCGTGGGCTTCCTCCTCATCGCCATCACCCGCGACGCCCACCGGGCCGGCGCCCTCGCCGAACCGCCCCTCTCGCCCGCCCTGCGCCCCGAGGCCGAACGCATCGCCGCCGACCTCGCCCCCGACCTCCCGCCCGGCGTCGCCGCCGCCCTCGTCGCCGCCTGGGCCCAGCTCTACGGCCTCGTCGGCTTCGAACTCTTCGGTCAGTTCCACCGCGTCGTCGAGGACCGCGATCCCTTCTTCCACGAGGCGGCGACCCGCCTCGCGCACGGAGTGGGGTTCCTCGGGAAGAAGCCGGTCTAGATTCTCTCCCGCTCGGACAGCGCGGCGAAGTCCTGCACGAAACGCGGGAGGAGACGGGCGAAGGCGTCCTGGTCCTCGGCGGGCCAGTGGGCGATGGCCCGGGCGATCGCGCGGTGCCGGACGTCGTGGACGCGGGCCAGGGCCGCGCGGCCGGCGTCGGTGAGGACCAGCAGGGAACGGCGGCCGTCGCTCTGGTCGGCCTCGCGGCGCAGCAGGCCCGCGTCCAGGGCCTGGCCGGCCAGGCGGCTGGAGCGGGGCTGGTCGACGCCGAGCGCCGCCGCCGCGTCCGTGACCGTGAGGGACGCGCCCCGGTCGGCGGCCGACTCGACCGCGTCGAGCAGTTCCAGCACCGCGTCCGGCAGCCGCTCGTCGTCCGTTCTCTCGCCGCGCGACTCGGCCGATCGGGCCAGGTTGCGGCGCTGCTGGGAGCGGCGGAGCGCGACGAGAGCACGCTCGATGGCCGTCATGTCCGAAATGGGGTTGTCAGGCACGAGGCCTCCGGTGCATAGTGGTACGCAACTGCATGTCACTCTACATGGATCGGAACTACGGGGGTTCCCATGACCGCGGACCGGCCTGTCGGCTACTGGCTCAAACACCTCGACCGCCTCCTGGAGCGCCAGTTCGAGGAAGCGCTCGCGGACGTCTCGCTCACCCGCAGAGACTGGCAGGTCCTCGACGCGCTCGCAGCAGGCGCCACCACCCGCGCCCGGCTCCACGAAGCACTGGCACCGTTCTGGACCGCGGGCAACGGCCCAGGACCCGACGAAGTGCTCGCGGTCCTGGCCGCCCGCGGACTGACCGGACAGGGCACGGACCTCGGCCTGACCGACGAAGGCCGCGCGATCCACACACGGGCGCTGGAACGGGTCGAGCACACCCGCAGCACGGTCCTCACCGGCCTGACACCCGAGGAGTACGCGGGCACGGTCCGGGTCCTGTCCGTCATGGCCGCCAACGCGGAGGCGGACCTTGCCGCCCGCTGACACCCGGCCCCGTACTCCCGGGGAAGTACGGGTGACCGCTCCGCCCGGCGGACGTGCAGCGCCCCGCGACCCGTCTAGCGTGGCCGGTATGCAGGAACGGCGGACAGCGCGACGGTGGCCGGACGAGCCGCTGTGGGCGCGCATGGCGGACAACGACCGGCGCCGGCCCTGGCGCTCCACCGCGGCCGTCACCGCGTTCGTCCTGATCGGCTCGGCCTACGCCGCCCACGGCCAGGAAGGCAGCCGTCAGCCCCTCGACGTCTACGCCCGCCTGCTGCTCGTCGCCGCCTCCGGACTCCTCCTGTGGCGCCACCGCCTCCCGGTGGCCGTCGTGTGGGGTACGGCGGGGGCGGCGGCCCTGTACCTCGGCGCGGGATACCCGTACGGGCCGGTGTTCGTGACCGTCGCCCTCGCCTGCTTCTCCGCCGTCGTCGCCGGCCACCGCAAGGCCGCGTGGGCCGCCGTCGGGATGCTGTGGGCCGTCCACCTGCTGGTCACCCAGTGGCTCTACCGCTGGTTGCCCCCCTCCGGCGACGGATCCGCGCCCCTGGCGCAGGAGTTCGCCGTCGCCGCCTGGGCCGCCGTGATCGTGGCCGTCTCCGAACTGGCCTCAGCGCGGCGTGAGCAGTGGACGCGGGAGCAGGCCGAACGCGCCCAGGCCGCCCGGCGCCGCGCCGACGAGGAACGCCTCCGCATCGCCCGCGAACTGCACGACGTCCTCGCGCACAGCCTCTCCGTCATCAACGTCCAGGCGGGCGTCGGCCTCGCCCTCCTCGACACCGACCCCGGACAGGCGCGCGCCGCCCTCACCACCATCAAATCCGCCAGCAAGGAAGCCCTCGGCGAGGTCCGCCAGGTCCTCGACACCCTGCGCACCCCCGGAGACGCCCCGCGCACCCCGGCGCCCGGCCTCGACCGGCTCCCGGAACTCGTCGAACAGGCCGCCCACGCGGGCCTGACCGTCCAGGTCGACGGCACCCCGCCCCGCCTCTCCCCGGGCACCGACCTCGCCGCCTTCCGCATCGTCCAGGAAGCCCTCACCAACGTCGTCCGC
>NZ_LIRL01000920.1 GCF_001419795.1 Streptomyces niveiscabiei | reverse complement strand
ACCCCCACCCGGCCGCCTCCCCTTGCGGATCGAGGACGACCACCGCCTGCGAACCGGGCTCCCCGAGCTCGACGGCGACCCGGTCCGCACCGGTCGTCACCCGACCGTGGAGACTCTCCTCGCACGCGGCGATCAGCCGATGGACCACGGGTACGTCGGCGGCGGTCGCCGGACGGCGCGACAGCGGATCGGTCATGCGCGCACCCCGGACCGCCGGCTCTCGGGCGGCGCCAGATATCCGGGCACCGCCCCCGCCGTAGCGATGACGATCTGATCCACGGCGATCGCCGCGTCCACCATGAACAGCCGCAGCGTGTGTTCCCCCGGCGCCCCGACGACGACCGTCCCGGTCAGCTTCTCGACCCCCTCCTCCACGTTCCGCGCCCACGCGTCCCCCCGGTTCCCGGTGGCGACGGCCTGCCCCGACAGCACGACCGGCGCCTGATCGTCCAGCGCGACGGCCAACCGCCGCTTGCCGCGCTCGTCGAGAGACGGCAGCCGGAAGACGGTCACCGGAAACGTCCCGGCCGACCTGAAGTGCACCCGGTACCGCAGCTCGGGCGAGCGCGTACTGAACCCCTCCGTCACCGAGGGAGCCGTCGACGGCACGGCCTCCACAGCCCCGCTACGCCGCCCCAGCCCCGGTACGGTCCGCCACCGCGCGCCCCCGCGCGGAACCTGCCGGTCGAAGTGGGCCGCCTCGATGGACACGTACCCGTGCGCCTCGACGAACCCCCGCACCGGCACAGGCGAGTTGACCACCCGCAGCGCGACGGCGACGCTCCGCCCCGCGCCCGTGAAGGAGACACCCGGCGTGTGGGTACCCTCCGGCACCCGCCCCCAGTCGATGTCGACCCAGACCCGCGTCTGGTCGGCGAGCGTGCCACGGGAAGCACTCACCCGCACCCACGGCTCACTCGCCTCCGCCACCCAATCCACCGGCAGGAACCCGGTGTTGAACACATCGACGAACCGCCGCCCCCGGTCGCAGGAGTCGAACGACAGCGGTCGAACGGCCCCGACGTCGTTCCCCTCGGCCGCCACCCCCAGCCCCGACGTCTCCTGCCGGGCGACCCGCGTGACGGCCGGCCGCCCCGGAGCCTTCGGGATCTGCGACGGGTACGGGTTGACGATCCCGTCCCATTTCCCGCCCGCCACCTGCGTGTTGTACCGCCGCGTGATCGCCTGCTCCTCGGCGTGCGCGGCCTCCGCGAGATCCGCGTACCGGTTCACCCCGGCCCCCCGCCCCTGCCGCACGGCGAGCGCGTTGCGGTCGGCCCAGTAGTACTTCAGATTCATCAACCAGGCCCCGTGGACCGGGTATTCGACCAGCTCGAAGTAGGCGTCCCGGTAGACCTCGGGAAGCCCCGCCCCCAGCGCGCGGACCCGGTCGAGGAGAGCCGCGTACGAGTCCATCCGCCGCCCCGCCTCGTCCCCGTGGTGCACGGTCGAGAACACATCCCGGTCGATGAACTCCGGCCGCCGCTCGGCCGCGAGACGGTAGTACTCCGTACGGATCGCGGTCAGCTCCATTGCGTGCTCCCGCCCGAACTGCCGCCCGTACCACCGCGCGAGGAACTCCTCGGGCCCCGGGCCGTCCACGTCCCAGGCCAGGTCCAGGCAGAAGGACAGCCCCGTCTCGATGGACTTGAGGTCACCCACGTTGAAGATCCACATACGGTCCACCCCGTGCTCGTGCACGCGCCGCAACTCCCGCCACACCTTGGCGAGTTGCGTGGTGTCGAGCCAGAGGTAGCTGCGGGGCCGCCCCCAGTAGGACAGGTGGTAGTAGATCCCGTTCCCGCCGCCGCGGGCCCGCTCGGCGTCGTCGGGGAGCTGGCGCATGTTGCCGTGGTTGTCGTCCGGCCAGATCAGGGTGACGTCGTCAGGCACCTGGACACCCGCGTTGTAGAGCTCCAGCACCTCCTTGTACGGGATGAAGATCTGCGGCTCGGCCCCCGCCCCGACCTCCTCGGCGAGGATGCGCCGCTGGTCGGCGATGATGTCGTTCATCACCACGACCTTCTCCGGGATCGTGGTCGCGCCCTGCGTCTCCAGCGCCGAGTCGTGCAGCCCGCGCATCCCCAGCGTCCAACTGCTCTCGTAGCGCGCGTTCTGCCGCGCCCGGGCACGCCAATAGTCCGAGATCACCGCCGGGTTGACGGTGTAGTCGTACACCGGCAGGCTCCCGTCCGCGTTGCGGTGCTCCGCCGCCCACGGGTCCCACTCGTGAACTCCGTTGCGCAGCATGGCTTCCGGATGGCTGGACCCGACGACGATGCCGTACCGGTCGGCCAACTCCGGGTTCTCGGCGTACTTGTTGAAGAAGTCCGAGTACGGATGCATCGCGGGCCACAGGTAGTTGGCCTTGAGGCGCAGCAGCAGCTCGAAGATCCGCTCGTAGGTGCGGGGGCCGATGTTCTTGTCCGGCTCCTGGGTGCGGTGCGACCACGTGGTCAGGTTCTGTTCGTCGTTGATGAAGACGCCCCGGTAGCGGACGCTGGGCTCGCGCCGTTCGAAGGTCCGCGCGGGGACGGTCACCGTGTCGCGGCGGACGACCGGGACGTCGGCCCACCAGTGCCAGGGGGAGACGCCGATGCGCTCGGACGTGTCGTAGATGCCGTAGATCGTGCCGCGCCGGTCGCTGCCGGTGATGGTCAGGGCGCGGTCCACGCCGGGGAAGGGGCGCTCGACGACGCGGGTCACCGAGGCTTCCCAACGGCCCCGCGCCGTCGAGGTGGTGATGACGACCAGGTGCTCGGCGCGCTCGGGCAGGGCGTGCAGGAGCCGGGGCCGCACCCCGCTGACCCGCTCGATGTCGGCGGCGAGGTCACCGGCCGCGCGGATCACCGCCGGGTCCTCGGAGGGGGCCACGTACAGGTCGGTGGCCCGGCCGCCGGCGGCCAGCGGGAAGGCCGGGCGCGCGGGCGACGCCTCGGCCGCCGCCGGGAGCAGCGGGACGGCACCGGCCGCCGCCATGCCGAGCAGGAACGACTTACGGGTCCACAGAGGTCCGTCCGGCACGAGGCACTCCTGATCCAGAGCGGGCAACAAAGGCATGAACAGGTCAAGAAAGCGCTTGCTGTGCACTGTAGGAGGCACCTCACGGACCCGTCCAGAGGCAGGAGCGACCGATGGGGGAGTGGGTCGTTAGGGCTGACGACGACACCAGAAGGACGAGGGACGACATGGACGAGCTGCGCGAGTCGTACGAGGCGTGCGAGGCCGAAGTACGCGACCACCTGCCCGCGTTGTGGACCGTGACCGATCTCCTGCCCGCCGAGATCCGGCCGTTCATGCACGCGATCCACGGCTGGACCGTCACCACCGACCGCATCGCCGACGAAGGACCGCCCGAAAGCCGCCGGGCACGGTTCGCCCGGTGGCGGGCCGACACCCTCGCCGAACTGCGCACCGGCCGCAGCGACCACCCCCAGCGCCGCGCCCTCATCGACACCGTGCACCGACGCGGACTCGACCACGCCCTCGTCGAGGAGCACCTGGCGACCGTCGCCGCCGACTGCGCGGCCCCGCCCGCCTTCGAGACGTTCGCGGACCAGCGCCGCTTCCTGCGCGGCATCACCGGAGTCGTCGGCGAACTCTGGACCCCCCTCCTGGAACCGCGCGGCCCCGAGAGCGCCCGCCTGATCGCGACCCTCTTCGACGCCTGCAAACTCGCCGACCTGTACGAGGACCTCCCCGACGACCTCGCCCAGGGCCGCTGCTACTGGCCCCGCGAAGACCTGCGCGCCCTCGGCCTCACCGCCGACGACCTCACCGCGGACGGCCCCCGCGAACCCCTCGACGCGTTCATCGACCTCCAGCTCGCCCACTGGCGCACCCTGCTCACCGAAGCCGTCCCCGCCACCTGGGCCGTCGCCGAGCCCTACCGCCCCTTCCTGCACTCCCTCCTCCTCGGCGTCCAGCTCCACCACGACGAGGTCACCCTCCTGCGCTCCCGCGTCCTCACCTCCGGCGTCGCCCAGCTCACCGGCGAGACCAGCCCCCGGCCCCCCTGGCCGGGCGAGCGCCCCACCCACGTCGCCGTCATCATGGACGGCAACCGGCGCTGGGCCGAGACCCACGCCGTCCCCGTCCGCCAGGGCCACCACGCCGGCTCCCGCGCCGCCATGCGCGTGGTCAACTCCGCCCTGCGGCTCGGCATCCGCCACCTCAGCCTCTACGCCTTCTCCACCGAGAACTGGAACCGCACCCAGGAGGAGACCGCCGCGATCTTCGGCGCCTTCGCCGAGTGGATCTCCCGGGGCGCCCAGACCCTGCACGGCCTCGGCGTCCAGGTCCGCTGGTGCGGACGCCGCGACCGCCTCGACACCTCCCTCGCCTCCGCGATCGCCCTCGTCGAGAACATGACGCACGCCAACGACGTCCTCACCCTCACCCTGTGCGTCGACTACGGCGGCCGGGAGGAACTCACCGCCGCCGCCCGCGCCCTGGCCGCCGAAGCCGCCGCCGGCACCCTGCGCCCCGAGGACATCACCCCCGACGACCTCGCCCGCCACCTGTACGTGCCCGGCCTTCCCGACGTCGACCTGCTGATCCGTACCTCCGGGGAGCAGCGGATCAGCAACTTCCTGCCCTGGCACCTCGCCTACGCGGAACTCGTCTTCGACCCCACGCCCTGGCCGGACTACGACCTCACCCGGCTCAGGGACGCGGTCACCGTCTACACGGAACGCGAACGCCGCTTCGGCGGCCGGGCGCTCACGCCTTCTTCGGCGGCGTGTACACCGCCTCAGCGGTCACATACGCCAGCACCGAATCCGCGGTGATCTCGTCGGTGGCGAACGTGGTCGCGAACGTCTCCAGCAGTTCGGGCGTCGGCCGCAGCGGCACCTCCGCCACCTTGACCTTCATCGGCGACCCCAGCGGCACGGTCTCCGTCTGGAGGACCCCCTTGTCGAGCCCCGGCCGCACCGTCGCCCGGTGGCCGACGTCCAGGCCGTTGACGACGCACTTGCCCCACGCCACCCCGTCCTGGAGGAAGCCCTGGAGCTCCGTCACCCGGACCGTGCCCTCGGGCGTGCGCACCTCCACGCCCCCGGCCAGCCGCCCGTCGCCGTGCGCCTTCGCCGGGTTCAGCAGGGACGGGTCACCGCTCCCGGACAGCACCGGGAACCGGATCGCGCCCCCCTTCGCGTCCATCGCCGCGGGCTCGACCGCCGCCACCGTCGCCTGGAACCGGCCCAGCAGCGCCTCGCCCAGCGGCGTCCACCTGACCTCAGCCCAGCCGTCCGAGACCGTCCCGAGCGACCCGTCCGCCGCGCCGGCGTCCGCCGCCCCCGCGAACTGCGCCAGCAGCGGGGCGGCCAGGACGGCGCCGAGAACCGAACGTCGTGTGTTGTCCATCGTCATCCTTCCGGGGCCGCACGGCGCGACCCGGCAAGGATCATCGGGGCCCGCGGGAGCCGCGAAAGCCGTACAGGGCCGCGAACCCCTCGAAAGTGCGCCCCGGACCACCCGATCGTGGGACGCGGTCAGCCGACGTCGAGCCGGTCCGCCAGCCCGGCACCCGTGAACGCGGCCACCAGTTCCGCACGCCCCTCGGTGAAATGGGTCCAGCTGTCGCAGTGGACCGGCACGACCCGCCGCGCGTCCAGCAGCCGCGTCGCCTCCACGGCCCCCGCGCTGTCGAGGACGAGCAGCGCGCCG
>NZ_LIRL01000092.1:20649-21469 GCF_001419795.1 Streptomyces niveiscabiei | reverse complement strand
GTACTCCCCGCCGCCCCGGCAGACCCCGGGCGACGTCACCGGCCACGTCCCGCTGCCGCCCGGCGAACCCGTCGCCGCCCCGGCCCCGGCCGTCCCCGACCCGGCGACCACGATGCTGGCGGTGCTGCTCATCGGCCCCGCGGGCGCCGGCAAGACCAGCGTCGCCAAGTACTGGGCCGACCACCGCCGCACCCCCACGGCCCACATCAGCCTCGACGACGTCCGCGAGTGGGTCCGCTCCGGCTTCGCCGACCCGCAGCGCGGCTGGAACGACCACTCCGAGGCCCAGTACCGCCTGGCCCGCCGCACCTGCGGCTTCGCCGCCCGCAACTTCCTCGCCAACGGCATCTCCTGCATCCTCGACGACGCGATCTTCCCCGACCGCCCCGCCGTGGGCCTCGGCGGCTGGAAACGGCACGTGGGCCCCGGCCTGCTGCCGGTCGTCCTCCTGCCCGGCCTGGAAGTCGTCCTGGAGCGCAACGCGGAGCGCTCCGGCAACCGCCGCCTCACGGACGAGGAGGTCGCGCGCATCCACGGCCGGATGGCCGGCTGGTACGGCTCGGGCCTGCCGATCATCGACAACTCGCAGCTCGACGTGGAGTCCACGGCGCGCGTTCTGGACGAGGTGCTGGCGAGGGCGATTGCAAGTCCGCCGAAGTGGTAGCCGAACACAGGTAACCCCTATCCGGCACCCCGCACCCGGCAGTCGCTCAGGAGCCCCCCTTGGTCCCCCGAACGGCACTCCCAGAACCGGCACATTTCGCCACAGACTCCTACGCTCGACTCATGTCAGACGCGTACGCAACCCGCCGAACCCGCC
>NZ_LIRL01000092.1:0-20595 GCF_001419795.1 Streptomyces niveiscabiei | reverse complement strand
TCGGTGCACAGGAGGACGTCCTCCTGTGCACCGAACCCCCGGACAACCGCCCCGACGACTCCCTGCGGGTCCACGTCCTGCCGGGCGAGGGCGGTGACCCGGCGGTCGCCGCCGCCGACTTCCTCACCGCGCAGGGCATCGACACCCTCGCCGTCGAGGAGCACCACCTCACGGTCGCCCGCCACCGCGCGATCCACTCCGTCGCCCCCCACCTCCTCCTCGCCGACCTCGCGGGCACGGTCGAGCAGCTGCGGATCGTCAAGGACGAGGAGGAGATCACCTGCCTGCGCGTCGCCGCAGAGATCGCCGACCAGGCCCTCGGCGAGCTCCTGGAGTCGATCCTGGTCGGCCGCACGGAACGCCACCTCGCCCTGGAGCTGGAGCGCCGCCTCGTCGACCACGGCGCCGACGGCCCCGCCTTCCCGACGTCCGTCGCGACCGGCCCGCACGCGGGTCTACGCGGCCACAGCCCCACCGACCGGCGCGTGGAGGAGGGCGACTTCCTCTCCGTCTGCCTGGGCGCGGCCTACCGCGGCTACCGCTGCGAGATCGGCCGCACCTTCGTCATCGGCACGGCCCCGGCGGACTGGCAGATCGAGCTGTACGACGCCGTCTTCGCCGCTCAGCGCGCCGGCCGGGAGGCCCTCGCGCCCGGCGTCGAGTACCGGGACGCGGACCGCGCGGCGCGTCAGGTCCTGGAGGCCGCGGGGTGGTCCGAGGGGCTGCCGAGGCTCATGGGACACGGGGTCGGACTGGAAATCGAAGAGGACCCGCAGCTCGCCCCCGCGGCCATGGGTAAACTGGACGCTTGCGTGCCGGTCACCGTCGAACCCGGGGTTCACCTCCCGGGCCGGGGCGGCGTCCGGATCGATGACACGCTCGTCGTGCGCCCCGAGGCGGACGGCGGACCCGAGCTACTCACCATCACGACCAAGGAGCTGCTCGCGCTGTAGCGCTTGCCCCGGGGTCGTCCACGTCAGTCCAGGAGATTCCGCAACCGTGGCTTCCACGAACGACCTCAAGAACGGCCTGGTGCTCAAGCTCGACGGCGGCCAGCTGTGGTCCGTCGTCGAGTTCCAGCACGTCAAGCCCGGCAAGGGCCCGGCCTTCGTGCGCACCAAGCTCAAGAACGTGCTGTCCGGCAAGGTGGTCGACAAGACCTTCAACGCCGGCGTCAAGGTCGAGACGGCCACTGTCGACAAGAGCGACATGCAGTTCTCGTACATGGACGGCGAGTACTTCGTCTTCATGGACATGGAGACCTACGACCAGCTGATGGTCGACCGCAAGGCCGTCGGCAGCGCCGCGAACTTCCTCATCGAGGGCTTCGAGGCGACCGTCGCGCGCCACGAGGGCGAGGTGCTCTTCGTCGAGCTGCCGGCCGCCGTCGAGCTGGTCATCGCCGAGACCGAGCCGGGTCTCCAGGGGGACCGCTCCACCGGTGGCACGAAGCCGGCCAAGCTGGAGACGGGCTACGAGATCCAGGTCCCGCTCTTCATCACGACCGGCGAGAAGATCAAGGTCGACACCCGTTCCGGCGACTACCTCGGCCGGGTGAACAGCTAACCGTGGCTGCTCGCAACACGGCTCGCAAGCGTGCCTTCCAGATCCTCTTCGAGGGCGACCAGCGCGGGGCCGATGTGCTGACGGTGCTCGCGGACTGGGTGCGGTTGTCCCGGTCCGACGACCGGCAGCCGCCGGTCAGCGAGTACACGATGCAGTTGGTCGAGGGGTATGCGGAGCATGCCGCCCGGATCGACTCGCTGATCTCCCAGTACTCGGTCGGGTGGACGCTCGACCGGATGCCGGTCGTCGACCGGAACATCCTGCGGCTCGGTGCGTATGAGCTGATCTGGGTGGATGCGACGCCGGACGCGGTGGTGCTGGACGAGATGGTTCAGCTCGCGAAGGAGTTCTCGACGGATGAGTCTCCGGCGTTCGTGAACGGGCTTCTGGGGCGGTTCAAGGAGCTGAAGGCTTCGCTGCGCCGGTAGGTCGTGGGGGGATCTGTGGTGGGGCGGCTGCGGCTGCGCCGTGGCTGCTCGCGCCCACGCGGCGGAGCCGCAAATCGATACAGCCCCGCGCCCCTAAAAGACAAAAAACGTGCCGCCGGGTGGCTGGAACCGAAGTGTTCGGTTCTGGCCAACCCGGCGGCACGTTTCTGCTCAGGCGTGGCAAGCGTTGTGGCCTGCTCAGCCTTCCTCGTGGGTGACCGCGCGGCGCGCGTCCGCGTCGAGGACGCCCCAGCTGATCAGCTGTTCCGTGAGGACCGAGGGGGACTGGTCGTAGATGACCGCGAGGGTGCGCAGGTCGTCCTGGCGGATCGAGAGGACCTTGCCGTTGTAGTCGCCGCGCTGGGACTGGATCGTCGCCGCGTAGCGCTGGAGGGGGCCCGCCTTCTCGACCGGGACGTGGGCGAGGCGCTCCAGGTCCAGGACCAGCTTCGGCGGCGGCTCGGCGGCGCCGCCCGGGGTGGTGCCCGGCAGCAGTTCCTGCACCGGGACGCCGTAGAAGTCCGCCAGTTCGGCGAGGCGCTGCACGGTGACGGCGCGGTCCCCGCGCTCGTACGACCCGACGACGACCGCCTTCCAACGGCCCTGGGACTTCTCCTCGACACCGTGGAGGGAAAGGCCCTGCTGGGTGCGGATCGCGCGGAGCTTGGCCCCGAGCTGTTTGGCGTATTCGCTGGACATATAGCTCCCGGCGCTGTGTCGACGCGGACGGCTGTGTTGCCGTGCCGCTCGGCTGGTAACTCATTGTGAGGTTACGCAGCGTGATTCTCCTGCGTCAAGCCGAATGGTCCACACCGACCCTTCCGTGGTATCGATGGCCGATTACTCCAGGGGGGTGATCAGGCCCGTCCCGGCGGCCTGCTACGGTTGATGGCGCAAACCCGACGTCCTTTAAGGTCCGTCCCGTGAGGCGGAGAAGGAGGTCCCTTCCGTATGGACATCCGATCGTCCGATGCGCGGCCCGTTCTCGAAGGCCCCGACATCGCGCGGGTACTGACCCGCATCGCCCACGAGATCGTCGAGCGCGCCAAGGGCGCCGACGACGTGGTCCTCCTCGGCATCCCGACCCGCGGCGTCTTCCTCGCCCGTCGGCTGGCCGAGAAACTCGAAGAGATCACCGAGCGCCCGATCCCGGTCGGCTCGCTGGACATCACGATGTACCGCGACGACCTGCGCATGCACCCCCCGCGCGCGCTGGCCCGCACGGAGATCCCCGGCGACGGCATCGACGGCCGCCTCGTGGTCCTCGTCGACGACGTGCTCTTCTCCGGCCGCACGATCCGCGCCGCCCTCGACGCCCTGAACGACATCGGGCGCCCGCGCGCGGTGCAGCTCGCGGTGCTCGTCGACCGCGGCCACCGGGAACTGCCCATCCGCGCCGACTACGTCGGCAAGAACCTCCCCACGTCGCTGCGGGAGACGGTCAAGGTCCAGCTCGCCGAGGAGGACGGTCGCGACACCGTGCTGCTCGGCGCGAAGCCGGACCAGTAGCAAGCGCTGATGGCACGCCGCTCGTCGGCGTGCGCGCGCCTGCCCGGCTGTGCTTTCTGGGGGACACCCCCAGACCCCCGACTCCCGAAATGAACCCTTTTACGGAGCCTGACAGATGCAGCGTCATCTCATCTCGGCCGCCGACCTCACCCGCGACGACGCCGTCCTGATCCTCGACACCGCGGAGGAGATGGCCCGGGTCGCCGACCGGCCCATCAAGAAACTGCCCACCCTGCGCGGGCGCACGGTCGTGAACCTCTTCTTCGAGGACTCCACGCGCACGCGCATCTCCTTCGAGGCCGCCGAGAAACGCCTCTCGGCCGACGTCATCAACTTCACCGCCAAGGGCTCCTCCGTCTCCAAGGGCGAGTCCCTGAAGGACACCGCGCAGACGCTGGAGGCGATGGGCGTCGACGCCGTCGTCATCCGGCACGGCGCCTCGGGAGCCCCGTACCGGCTGGCCACCTCCGGGTGGATCGACGCGGCCGTCATCAACGCCGGTGACGGCACCCACCAGCACCCCACCCAGGCCCTGCTGGACGCGTTCACGATGCGCCGCCGGCTCGTCGGCCGCGACGCCGGGCTCGGCCAGGACCTGAGCGGCCGGCGGATCACCCTCGTCGGTGACGTCCTGCACAGCCGGGTCGCCCGCTCCAACGTGGACCTGCTGCACACGCTCGGCGCCCACGTCACCCTGGTCGCCCCGCCCACCCTGGTGCCGGTCGGCGTGGAGAGCTGGCCGTGCGAGGTGTCGTACGACCTCGACGCGGTGCTGCCCAAGTCGGACGCGGTGATGATGCTGCGCGTCCAGCGCGAGCGCATGAACGCGGCCTTCTTCCCGACCGAGCGCGAGTACTCGCGCCGCTACGGCCTCGACGGCGACCGGATGGCGCGGATGCCGGAGCACGCGATCGTGATGCACCCCGGCCCGATGGTCCGCGGCATGGAGATCACCGCCGAGGTCGCCGACTCCCCGCGCTGCACGGTCGTCGAACAGGTCGCCAACGGCGTGTCGATCCGGATGGCCGTCCTGTACCTGCTCCTGGGCGGCAACGAGCCCGCCGTCAGCCACGCCCGCGCCAACGCATCCGACGCATCCGAGGAGAAGTAACCCCATGAGCAAGATCCTGATCCGTGGTGCGAAGGTGCTCGGCGGCGAGCCGCAGGACGTGCTGATCGACGGCGAGACCATCTCCGAGGTCGGGGTGGGCCTGTCCGCCGAGGGCGCCGAGGTCGTCGAGGCCGGCGGCAAGGTGCTGCTCCCCGGCCTCGTCGACCTCCACACCCACCTGCGCGAGCCCGGCCGCGAGGACTCCGAGACCGTGCTGACCGGCACGCGCGCGGCGGCGTCCGGCGGCTACACGGCCGTCTTCGCCATGGCCAACACCTTCCCCGTCGCCGACACGGCCGGCGTCGTCGAGCAGGTCTACCGGCTCGGCCGGGAACACGGCTACTGCGACGTCCAGCCGATCGGCGCGGTCACCGTCGGCCTGGAGGGCAGGAAGCTCGCCGAGCTGGGCGCGATGCACGAGTCGGCGGCCGGTGTGACGGTCTTCTCCGACGACGGCAAGTGCGTGGACGACGCGGTGATCATGCGCCGCGCGCTGGAGTACGTGAAGGCGTTCGGCGGGGTCGTCGCGCAGCACGCGCAGGAGCCCCGGCTCACCGAGGGCGCCCAGATGAACGAGGGCGTCGTCTCCGCCGAGCTCGGGCTCGGGGGCTGGCCGGCCGTCGCCGAGGAGTCGATCATCGCGCGGGACGTGCTGCTCGCCGAGCACGTCGGCTCGCGCGTGCACATCTGCCACCTCTCGACCGCCGGGTCCGTCGAGATCGTCCGCTGGGCCAAGTCCCGCGGCATCGACGTCACCGCCGAGGTCACCCCGCACCACCTCCTCCTCACCGACGAGCTGGTCCGCTCCTACAACCCGGTCTACAAGGTCAACCCGCCGCTGCGCACCGAGCGGGACGTCCTCGCGCTGCGCGAGGCGCTCGCCGACGGCACGATCGACATCGTCGCCACCGACCACGCCCCGCACCCGCACGAGGACAAGGACTGCGAGTGGGCCGCCGCCGCGATGGGGATGGTCGGCCTGGAGACCGCGTTGTCAGTGGTGCAGGAGACCATGGTGGAGACGGGCCTGCTGGACTGGGCCGGGGTCGCCGAGCGCATGTCGTCCAAGCCGGCCCAGATCGGGCGGGCGACAGGCCACGGCCGCCCCGTCTCGGCAGGTGAGCCCGCCAACCTCACGCTCGTCGACACGGCATACCGTGGGTCCGTGGACCCCGCGGGCTTCGCCTCGCGCAGCCGGAACACCCCGTACGAGGGGCGTGAGCTGCCGGGCCGCGTGACGCACACGTGGCTGCGGGGCAAGGCCACGCTCGTCGACGGGAAGCTCACGTGACATCTGCACTACTGATCGCGGCCGGCAAGGAGTCGGCCCCGGTGACGGACTGGGCCGCGCGGATCGGCTGGGTCGTCGGACTCTGCCTGTTCGTCGCGCTCGTCTACTGGCTGATGCGCGAGGGCTGGAAGTGGCGCGGCACCCTCCAGAGCGACCTGCCGGAACTCCCCACCGCGCCCGAGTCGCCCGGCGAGGCGAGACTGACGATGACCGGCCGCTACCACGGCTCCACCACCGCAGGGCAGTGGCTGGACCGCATCGTCGCGCACGGCCTGGGCACCCGCAGCCGGGTCGAGCTGACCCTGACGGACGCAGGGCTGGACGTCGTCCGGCCCGGTGCCACCGACTTCTTCGTGCCGGCCGGCGCGCTGCGCGAGGCGCTGCTCGGCAAGGGCATCGCGGGCAAGGTCCTCAGCGAGGGCGGCCTCCTCGTGGTGACCTGGGCGCACGGCGACAAGCTGATCGACTCCGGTTTCCGCTCGGACCACGCGGCCGAGCACACGGACTGGGTCGAGGCCATCAACTCCATGATCAAGAACAACCAGACGGAAGGCGCCGAACGATGACGACCTCCACCAGGGGGACCAGCAAAGTCCCCGCCGTACTCGTCCTGGAGGACGGCCGGGTCTTCCGGGGCCGTGCCTACGGGGCCGTGGGGGAGACCTTCGGCGAAGCGGTGTTCTCCACCGGCATGACCGGCTACCAGGAGACCCTGACCGACCCGTCGTACGACCGCCAGATCGTGGTCGCGACCGCCCCGCAGATCGGCAACACCGGCTGGAACGACGAGGACGACGAGTCGTCCCGCATCTGGGTCTCCGGCTACGTCGTCCGCGACCCCGCGCGCGTGCCGTCCAACTGGCGCGCCAAGCGTTCGCTCGACGCTGAACTGGTGGCGCAGAGCGTCGTCGGCATCTCCGGCGTCGACACCCGCGCCCTCACCCGCCACCTGCGCGAACGCGGCTCGATGCGCGCCGGGATCTTCTCCGGCTCGCAGATCGCCCCGGAAGCCGACCTCGTCGCGCGCGTGCAGGCCCAGCCCCCGATGAAGGGCGCCTCCCTGTACGAGGAGGTCGCCACCAAGGAGGCGTACGTCGTCCCCGCGATCGGCGAGAAGCGGTTCACGGTCGCCGCGATCGACCTCGGCATCAAGGGCATGACCCCGCACCGCATGGCCGAGCGCGGCATCGAGGTGCACGTCCTGCCCGCCACGGCGACCGAGGACGACGTGTACGCGGTCAACCCGGACGGCGTGTTCTTCTCCAACGGCCCCGGCGACCCCGCCACCGCCGAAGGCCCCGTCGCCCTCATGACGGCCGTCCTCGCGCGCAAGACGCCGCTGTTCGGCATCTGCTTCGGCAACCAGATCCTCGGCCGCGCCCTCGGCTTCGGCACCTACAAGCTGAAGTACGGCCACCGCGGCATCAACCAGCCCGTGCAGGACCGCACGACCGGCAAGGTCGAGGTCACCGCGCACAACCACGGCTTCGCCGTCGACGCGCCCCTCGACAGGGTCAGCGAGACCCCGTTCGGGCGTGCCGAGGTCTCCCACGTGTGCCTCAATGACGACGTGGTGGAGGGGCTGCGGCTGCTCGACCAGCCCGCCTTCTCCGTCCAGTACCACCCCGAGGCGGCGGCGGGCCCGCACGACGCCGCCTACCTGTTCGACCGCTTCGTCACCCTGTTGGAGGGCCAGCGTGCCTAAGCGCACCGATATCCAGTCCGTCCTGGTCATCGGCTCCGGCCCGATCGTCATCGGCCAGGCCGCCGAGTTCGACTACTCCGGCACCCAGGCCTGCCGCGTCCTGCGCGCCGAGGGCCTGCGGGTCATCCTGGTCAACTCCAACCCGGCGACGATCATGACCGACCCGGAGATCGCCGACGCGACCTACGTCGAGCCGATCACCCCCGAGTTCGTCGAGAAGATCATCGCCAAGGAGCGCCCCGACGCCCTCCTGCCGACCCTGGGCGGCCAGACGGCCCTCAACACGGCCATCTCCCTCGCCGAGAACGGCGTCCTGGAGAAGTACGGCGTGGAGTTGATCGGCGCGAACGTCGAGGCCATCAACAAGGGCGAGGACCGCGACCTGTTCAAGGCGGTCGTCGAGGCCGTCAACGCGAAGATCGGGCACGGCGAGTCCGCGCGCTCGGTCATCTGCCACTCCATGGACGACGTCCTCGCGGGCGTCGACACGCTCGGCGGCTACCCCGTCGTCGTCCGGCCCTCCTTCACGATGGGCGGCGCCGGCTCCGGCTTCGCGCACGACGAGCAGGAGCTGCGCCGCATCGCCGGACAGGGCCTCACGCTGTCGCCGACCACCGAGGTGCTCCTGGAGGAGTCCATCCTCGGCTGGAAGGAGTACGAGCTGGAGCTGATGCGCGACAAGCACGACAACGTCGTGGTCGTCTGCTCCATCGAGAACTTCGACCCGATGGGCGTGCACACCGGCGACTCGATCACCGTCGCCCCCTCGATGACGCTCACCGACCGCGAGTACCAGATCCTGCGGGACATCGGCATCGCCGTGATCCGCGAGGTCGGCGTCGACACGGGCGGCTGCAACATCCAGTTCGCGGTCAACCCCGAGGACGGCCGGGTCATCGTCATCGAGATGAACCCGCGCGTGTCCCGGTCGAGCGCCCTCGCCTCCAAGGCGACCGGCTTCCCGATCGCCAAGATCGCCGCGAAGCTCGCCGTCGGCTACACGCTCGACGAGATCCCCAACGACATCACGCGGGAGACCCCGGCGTCCTTCGAGCCGACGCTCGACTACGTCGTCGTCAAGGCGCCCCGGTTCGCGTTCGAGAAGTTCCCGCAGGCCGACTCGACCCTGACGACCACCATGAAGTCGGTCGGCGAGGCCATGGCCATCGGCCGCAACTTCACCGAGGCGTTCCAGAAGGCGCTGCGCTCGCTGGAGAAGAAGGGCTCGCAGTTCACGTTCACCGGCCCGGTGGGTGACAAGGAGACGCTGCTGCGGGAGTCGGTGCGGCCCACCGACGGCCGGATCAACACCGTCATGGAGGCCATCCGCGCGGGCGCCACGCCCGAGGAGGTCTTCGAGTACACCAAGATCGACCCCTGGTTCGTCGACCAGCTCTTCCTGATCAAGGAGACCGCCGACGAGCTGGCGAAGGCCCCCGAACTCACCGCGGACCTCCTCGCCGAGGCCAAGCGGCACGGCTTCTCCGACCAGCAGATCGCCGAGATCCGCGGCCTGCGCGAGGACGTCGTCCGCGAGGTCCGGCACGCGCTCGGTGTCCGCCCGGTCTACAAGACGGTCGACACCTGCGCCGCCGAGTTCGCCGCGCAGACCCCGTACTTCTACTCGTCCTACGACGAGGAGACCGAGGTCGCCCCGCGCGAGAAGCCGGCCGTCATCATCCTCGGCTCGGGTCCCAACCGCATCGGGCAGGGCATCGAGTTCGACTACTCCTGCGTGCACGCCTCCTTCGCGCTGTCCGACGCCGGGTACGAGACCGTGATGGTCAACTGCAACCCCGAGACCGTCTCCACCGACTACGACACCTCCGACCGGCTCTACTTCGAGCCGCTCACCCTGGAGGACGTCCTGGAGATCGTCCACGCGGAGACGCAGGCCGGGCCCGTCGCGGGCGTCGTCGTCCAGCTCGGCGGGCAGACGCCGCTGGGCCTCGCGCAGGCGCTCAAGGACAACGGCGTACCGATCGTCGGCACGCCCCCCGAGGCGATCCACGCCGCCGAGGACCGGGGCGCCTTCGGGCAGGTCCTCGCCGACGCGGGCCTCCCGGCCCCCAAGCACGGCACGGCGACCACCTTCGCGGGCGCCAAGGCCATCGCCGACGAGATCGGCTACCCCGTCCTCGTGCGGCCCTCGTACGTCCTGGGCGGGCGCGGCATGGAGATCGTGTACGACGAGGCCCGCCTGGAGTCCTACATCGCCGAGTCGACCGAGATCAGCCCCTCGCGGCCGGTCCTCGTCGACCGGTTCCTCGACGACGCGATCGAGATCGACGTGGACGCCCTGTACGACGGCCGGGAGCTGTACCTCGGCGGCGTCATGGAGCACATCGAGGAGGCCGGCATCCACTCCGGCGACTCGGCGTGCGCGCTGCCCCCGATCACCCTCGGCGGCCACGACATCAAGCGGCTGCGCGCCTCCACGGAGGCCATCGCGCGCGGGGTCGGCGTCCGCGGTCTGATCAACATCCAGTTCGCGATGGCCGGGGACATCCTGTACGTCCTGGAGGCCAACCCGCGCGCGTCCCGCACGGTCCCCTTCACCTCCAAGGCGACCGCCGTGCCGCTCGCCAAGGCCGCCGCCCGGATCTCCCTGGGCGCGACCGTCGCCGAACTGCGCGCCGAGGGGCTGCTGCCCGCGCGCGGGGACGGCGGCGAGCTGCCCATGGACGCGCCGATCTCCGTCAAGGAGGCCGTCATGCCGTGGTCGCGGTTCCGCGACATCCACGGCCGGGGCGTCGACACGGTCCTCGGCCCGGAGATGCGCTCCACCGGCGAGGTCATGGGCATCGACTCCGTCTTCGGCACGGCGTACGCCAAGTCGCAGGCGGGCGCGTACGGGCCGCTGCCCACCAAGGGCCGCGCGTTCATCTCCGTCGCCAACCGCGACAAGCGCTCGATGATCTTCCCGGCGCGCGAACTCGTCGCCCACGGCTTCGAACTCCTCGCGACGTCCGGCACGGCCGAGGTCCTCAAGCGCAACGGCATCAACGCGACCGTCGTCCGCAAGCTCAGCGAGGGCGAGGGCCCGGCCGGCGAGAAGACGATCGTCCAGCTCATCCACGACGGCGAGGTCGACCTCATCGTCAACACCCCGTACGGCACCGGCGGCCGTCTCGACGGCTACGAGATCCGTACGGCGGCCGTGGCGCGCTCCGTGCCCTGCCTGACGACCGTCCAGGCACTCGCGGCGGCCGTCCAGGGCATCGACGCGCTCAACCACGGCGACGTGGGCGTGCGCTCGCTCCAGGAACACGCCGAGCAGCTGACAGCGGCACGGGACTAGCAGCCAGGCAGCCACAGGGGGACACCGGGAACGGTGTCCCCCTCCTTATGGGGACCCTCTGGGGAGTTATGTACAACCTGTTCTTCCGCCTGTTCTTCCAGCGCATGGACGCCGAGCAGGCCCACCACCTGGCCTTCCGGTGGATCCGCCTGGCCGCGCGCGTGCCCGTGCTGCGGACCTTCCTCGCCGCCGCGCTCGCGCCCCGCTTCAAGGAGCTGCGCACCGAGGCGTTCGGGCTGCGGATGCACGGGCCGTTCGGGCTCGCCGCCGGGTTCGACAAGAACGCCGTCGCGGTCGACGGGATGGCGATGCTGGGGTTCGACCACGTCGAGATCGGGACCGTCACCGGGGAGGCGCAGGACGGCAACCCCAAGAAGCGGCTGTTCCGGCTGGTGCCCGACCGCGCGCTGATCAACCGCATGGGGTTCAACAACGACGGCTCCCTGCGCGTCGCCGCGCGCCTCGCGTCCCGGGAGGCCGTGTTCAAGACGGTCGTCGGCGTCAACATCGGCAAGACCAAGGTCGTCCCGGAGGCGGACGCCGTCGCGGACTACGTGAAGTCCGCCGAGCGGCTCGCCCCGTACGCCGACTACCTCGTCGTCAACGTGTCCTCGCCGAACACGCCCGGCCTGCGGAATCTGCAAGCGGTTGATCACTTGCGACCGCTTCTCGCCGCCGTGCGCGAGGCGGCCGACCGGGTCGTTCCCGGGCGCCGGGTGCCCCTGCTGGTGAAGATCGCGCCGGACCTCGCGGACGACGACGTCGACGCCGTCGCCGACCTCGCCGTCGAACTGGGCCTCGACGGGATCATCGCGACCAACACGACCATCGCCCGCGAAGGGCTGCTTTCCGGGACGTCGCTGACCGGGGAGACCGGCGGGCTCTCCGGCGCGCCCCTCAAGGCGCGCTCCCTGGAGGTCCTGAGGCGCCTGTACGCGCGCGTGGGCGACCGGATCACCCTGGTGGGCGTCGGGGGCGTCGAGAGCGCCGAGGACGTCTGGGAGCGCATCCTCGCGGGCGCGACCCTCGTCCAGGGCTACAGCGCGTTCATCTACCAGGGGCCCTTCTGGCCCCGCGCCATCCACAAGGGGCTCGCCGCGCGCCTGCGCACGAGCCCGTACGCCACCCTCGCCGACGCGGTCGGCGCCGACGTGAGGAAGACGGCATGAGCACCTTCGGTACGCGCCTGCGCCGGGCGATGGACGAGCGCGGGCCCCTGTGCGTGGGGATCGACCCGCACGCCTCGCTGCTCGCCGAGTGGGGGCTCGACGACGACGTCGCCGGGCTCGAACGGTTCAGCCGTACCGTCGTCGAGGCGGTCGCGGACCGGGTCGCCGTCCTCAAGCCGCAGAGCGCGTTCTTCGAGCGGTTCGGGTCGCGCGGGGTCGCCGTCCTGGAGAAGTCCGTCGCCGAGGCCCGCGAGGCGGGCGCGCTGGTCCTCATGGACGCCAAGCGCGGGGACATCGGCTCCACGATGGCCGCCTATGCCGAGGCGTTCCTCTCGCCGGACTCGCCGCTGTTCTCCGACGCGCTGACCGTCTCGCCCTACCTCGGGTACGGCTCCCTCGCGCCCGCCGTCGCGCTCGCGCGGGAGAACGGGTGCGGGCTGTTCGTCCTCGCGCTGACCTCCAACCCCGAGGGCGGCGAGGTCCAGCACGCGGTCCGCGCCGACGGACGCAGCGTGGCGGCGACGATCCTGGCCCACCTCGCCGCCGAGAACGCCGGCGAGGAACCGCTCGGCTCCTTCGGGGCGGTCGTCGGGGCGACGCTGGGTGACCTGTCCGCGTACGACCTCGACATGGGCGGGGCGCTCCTCGCGCCCGGCGTCGGCGCGCAGGGGGCGACGCCCGCCGATCTGCCCGGCGTGTTCGGGGCCGCGCTGCCCCGGGTCGTACCGAACGTGAGCCGGGGCGTTCTGCGGTTCGGGCCCGACGTGAAGGCGCTGCGGGACGCCGCCGAGCGGTTTTCCGGGGAGATCCGCGAGGCGGTGGGATCGGCCTGACCGGCCGGTTCTCGCCGACTTGAGGATGGATACAGTCTCAAATCCGGGGAGTTTTGCGGCATATGTCCGGTCCCGTAGAGGCTGACCAGGACTTTTCCGCTGTTCTCGCTGACTCAGGCGGAGTTGGCCGCTAGTCTCCGACGGAGAGTGAACGGGCAAGCGTGTTGCTCGTCGCTCGCCAGGTGTGGGGCGACTAGGTTCCTCACCGGTCCGTATCCGACAGTTCGACATCCGAGGTGACGTAGGCGTGGCTCTTCCGCCCCTTACCCCCGAACAGCGCGCAGCCGCGCTCGAAAAGGCCGCCGCGGCTCGCCGGGAGCGGGCCGAGGTCAAGAATCGACTCAAGCACTCCGGCGCCTCCCTGCACGAGGTCATCAAGCAGGGCCAGGAGAACGACGTCATCGGCAAGATGAAGGTCTCGGCGCTTCTGGAGTCCCTGCCGGGCGTGGGCAAGGTCCGCGCCAAGCAGATCATGGAGCGACTCGGTATCTCCGAGAGCCGCCGCGTGCGCGGTCTCGGCTCCAACCAGATCGCTTCCCTGGAGCGTGAGTTCGGCAGCACCGGTTCCTGATCCCGGCGCCGCCGGGCAGGGCGTCCCGGGCACTCCGGGATTGCTGGAATAATCGCTGCATGGCTGCATCATTCCGGGGGACGACCCCCGAGCCCCCGGACGTACGTCCGCGGCTGACCGTGCTCTCCGGCCCCTCGGGGGTCGGCAAGAGCACGGTCGTCGCCCATATGCGCAAGGCCCACCCGGAGGTGTGGCTGTCGGTGTCGGCGACGACCCGCAAGCCCCGTCCGGGCGAGAAGCACGGCGTCCACTACTTCTTCGTCGGCGACGACGAGATGGACAAGCTGATCGCCAACGGCGAGCTCCTGGAGTGGGCCGAGTTCGCCGGCAACCGCTACGGCACGCCCCGCGCGGCCGTGCTGGAGCGGCTGGAGAACGGTGAGCCCGTGCTCCTGGAGATCGACCTCCAGGGTGCCCGGCAGGTCCGCGAGTCCATGGCGGACGCCCAGCTCGTGTTCCTCGCGCCGCCCTCCTGGGAGGAGCTGGTGCGCCGGCTCACCGGGCGGGGCACCGAGGCGCCCGACGTGATCGAGCGCCGCCTGGACGCCGCCAAGGTCGAGCTCGCGGCCGAGCCCGAGTTCGACGAGACGCTGGTCAACACCTCTGTCGAGGATGTGGCGCGTGAGCTGCTAGCCTTGATGGATGTGGTGTGACCGTTACGGTCACCAGCATCTTTCGGCAACCCAGTCTGAAACACAGTCTGAGATTCTTTCCCATCCACGGAAGGTAGAGCGTGTCCTCTTCCATCTCCGCGCCCGAGGGCATCATCAACCCTCCGATCGACGAGCTCCTCGAAGCCACGGACTCGAAGTACAGCCTCGTGATCTACGCGGCCAAGCGCGCCCGTCAGATCAACGCGTACTACTCGCAGCTCGGTGAGGGCCTTCTGGAGTACGTCGGTCCCCTCGTCGACACGCACGTCCACGAGAAGCCGCTGTCGATCGCGCTGCGCGAGATCAACGCGGGTCTGCTGACGTCCGAGGCCGTTCCGGACCCGGCGTAAGTACGACTGTCAGTTCGCGACTGACTTATCCACAGGCCCGGCAAGCAGATTGCCGGGCCTGTGGTGTGTCATGGGGTCGTACGGATTTCCGAGATCGCGTCGGGGAGTGGGGAATGACGGTGGACAAGCCCAAGGTCGTCCTGGGGGTCAGCGGCGGCATCGCCGCGTACAAGGCGTGCGAGCTGCTGCGCAGACTGACCGAGTCGGGGCATGACGTCCGCGTCGTCCCCACCGCCTCCGCGCTGCACTTCGTCGGCGCCGCGACCTGGTCCGCGCTCTCGGGGCATCCGGTCTCCACGGAGGTCTGGGACGACGTCCACGAGGTGCCGCACGTCCGCATCGGCCAGGGCGCCGACCTCGTCGTCGTCGCGCCGGCCACCGCCGACATGCTCGCCAAGGCCGCGCACGGCCTCGCGGACGACCTCCTCACCAACACGCTCCTGACCGCCCGCTGCCCCGTGGTCTTCGCCCCCGCCATGCACACGGAGATGTGGGAGCACCCGGCGACGCAGGAGAACGTGGCGACGCTGCGCCGCCGCGGAGCCGTCGTCATCGAGCCCGCCGTCGGGCGCCTGACCGGCGTCGACACCGGCAAGGGCCGCCTCCCCGACCCGGCGGAGATCTTCGAGGTCTGCCGCAGGGTCCTGGCGCGCGGGGTGCGCGAACCCGACCTCGCCGGGCGCCACGTCGTCGTCACCGCCGGCGGCACCCGCGAGCCCCTCGACCCCGTGCGCTTCCTCGGCAACCGCTCCTCCGGCAAGCAGGGCTACGCCCTCGCGCGTACGGCGGCGGCGCGCGGCGCCCGCGTCACGCTGATCTCGGCGAACGCGAGCCTGCCCGACCCGGCCGGCGTCGACGTCGTCCCCGTCGGGACGGCCGTCCAGATGCGCGAGGCGGTGCTGAAACACGCAACGGACGCCGACGCGGTCGTGATGGCGGCGGCCGTCGCGGACTTCCGGCCCGAGACCTACGCGGCCGGGAAGATCAAGAAGAAGGACGGACAGGAACCGGAGCCCATCGTTCTCGTACGGAATCCGGACATTCTCGCGGAGATCTCGCAGCACCGCGCCCGGCCCGGGCAGGTGGTCGTCGGGTTCGCCGCCGAGACCGACGACGTCCTCGCCAACGGGCGCGCGAAACTCGCCCGCAAGGGATGCGATCTGCTGGTCGTGAACGAGGTGGGGGAGCGCCGCACCTTCGGCTCCGAGGAGAACGAGGCGGTCGTCCTCGGCGCCGACGGCAGCGAGACCGCCGTACCCCACGGGCCCAAGGAGGATCTGGCCGAAATCGTGTGGGACCTGGTGACGCGGCGCCTCGAATGACGCTTGGATGCGCACCCCGGAACCACTGGAGACTCGGGCGGTTCGCGAGCGGCGGCTCTGGCCAAGGTCGACGGGCATCGGTCAGAATGCCCGTACCGCAGCTCACGGCGCTCCCGAGAGGCGAGACAGGTGGGCCGGTGGTGAGGCACGACCGATAAGCTGTTCCCGGACCACTCCGGGCGCAGCTCCCGGCGGGTCCGCCAATGATCAGCCAGCAGCCGCTGCAACCACAGGGAGCGTTGTGTCCCGTCGCCTGTTCACCTCGGAGTCCGTGACCGAAGGTCACCCCGACAAGATCGCTGACCAGATCAGCGACACGATTCTCGACGCGCTGCTGCGCGAGGACCCCACGTCCCGCGTCGCCGTCGAGACGCTGATCACCACCGGCCTCGTGCACGTCGCCGGTGAGGTCACCACCCAGGCGTACGCGCCGATCCCGCAGCTCGTCCGGGAGAAGATCCTGGAGATCGGCTACGACTCGTCCAAGAAGGGCTTCGACGGCGCGTCCTGCGGCGTCTCCGTGTCCATCGGCGCGCAGTCCCCGGACATCGCGCAGGGTGTCGACACGGCGTACGAGTCCCGCGTCGAGGGCGACGAAGATGAGCTCGACAAGCAGGGCGCCGGCGACCAGGGCCTGATGTTCGGCTACGCGTCCGACGAGACGCCGACCCTCATGCCGCTGCCGATCTTCCTCGCGCACCGCCTCTCCAAGCGCCTCTCGGACGTCCGCAAGAACGGGACCATCCCCTACCTGCGGCCCGACGGGAAGACCCAGGTCACCATCGAGTACGACGGCGACAAGGCCGTCCGCCTCGACACGGTCGTCGTCTCCTCGCAGCACGCCTCCGACATCGACCTGGAGTCCCTCCTCGCGCCCGACATCCGCGAGTTCGTGGTCGAGCCCGAGCTGAAGGCCCTCCTCGACGACGGCATCAAGCTCGACACCGAGAACTACCGCCTCCTGGTCAACCCGACCGGCCGCTTCGAGATCGGCGGCCCCATGGGCGACGCCGGCCTCACCGGCCGCAAGATCATCATCGACACGTACGGCGGCTTCGCCCGCCACGGCGGCGGCGCCTTCTCCGGCAAGGACCCGTCCAAGGTCGACCGCTCCGCCGCGTACGCGATGCGCTGGGTCGCCAAGAACGTCGTCGCCGCGGGCCTCGCCTCCCGCTGCGAGGTCCAGGTCGCGTACGCCATCGGCAAGGCCGAGCCCGTCGGTCTCTTCGTCGAGACCTTCGGCACCCAGAAGGTCGACATCGACCGGATCGAGAAGGCCATCGACGAGGTCTTCGACCTCCGTCCCGCCGCGATCATCCGCGACCTCGACCTGCTGCGCCCCATCTACGCGCAGACCGCCGCGTACGGGCACTTCGGGCGCGAGCTGCCGGACTTCACGTGGGAGCGGACGGACCGGGTGGAGGCGCTGAAGAAGGCCGCGGGGCTGTAGGCGAGCCCTGCCCATGCCGTCGAGGCCCGGCGTCCCCGGAAGGGGGACGCCGGGCCTTCGGCATGCCTACGGCACGGGCGCGCCGTTCGCCTCGTCCTCGCCCGGCGGGTTCCCGTCGCCGATGCGACGGCGCAGGGCGTCCGCCGCGTCCGTACGCCCGTGCAGATCGGCGGCCTTCAGCAGGCGGGCGGCGAAGAGGTCCAGGTCCGGGTCGCCGGGGTGGACCCCGAACCACGCCAGCACGTCGTCCACGGAGAGCTCGCCTGCCGTCCCCTCAGCCTCCGCCTCAGCCTCCGGGGCGAACGGCCGCGGTGCCTCGTACCCGTACTCGTCCCGCTCGTGGTGCGGCGGCTCGACCAGGTGGTCGAAGGGCGGGGCGACGGCCTCGTTGCGGGCGGCGGCCGAGAGCTGGGCGAACAGGCCGATGCGGTCGACCGCGCCCGAGACCTCCTCCTCGTTGCGCGACAGCCACCACACCACCGCGCTGCCGGTGTCCTTGAGGACGTCGTCGCCGAGGTAGGCGCGCTTGCTGCGCTCGTAGTTGCGCTCGTGCTCCCAGACGTCCTCGTCCTTGCGGACGTTGGAGAGCTTGACCAGGCGTTCACGGTCCAGCTCGGGCAGGGAGACGGAGACGTCCACGGCCATCGCCATGACCCGCCCGGTGGGGTCGGTCCGCATGGTGGCCAGCGTCCCTTCCAGCTCGTGCTGCACCAGCGCGCTGCGCTCGGGCGGCTGCTGCGCGGCCACCACGCGGGCCCGCTGGACGACGGCGTCCATGGCGAGCCCGGCGGGGTTGACGGGCGGAGAGTCGTCCGGGACGTCCAGGAGCAGCCAGTGGACGGTGGCGGAGAAGGAGAAGTCGTAGTCGGCGACGGAGCTGGGCAGGGCGACGTGCCGGACCCGGACCTCCTGGCCGGGCGGCTCGGCCAGGTCGTCCGAAGGAGCGAGCAGACGGTTGGTGACCGCCGCGATGACCAGCAGGATCGCGGCGAACGTGGGCCAGGCCCACTGCGGCAGTTCGGCGCTCAGGCCGACGATGACGAGGATCAGCCCGAGGATGACGGTGACGAACAGCGTCATCGTGCGGTGTCCGGAACTCATGAGGCCCCCGAGGGAAGTGGCGGTCAGGCGGAGCGGAGGGTGTACCCCTGGGCGACGTCCAGCAGATCCAGCAGCCGCGCCACGGTGGCGGCGCTGCCACCGGCCCGCTGCCAGCCCCGGGCGACGGAGTACAGCCGGCCCCCGGTCCGGGCGTCGTGGGCCACGGCGGCGGCGAGCACGCGCAGGATGGGCTCCTGGCGGCAGGGGTCCGCGCAGGCGTCGAGCCAGCGGACGGCGACCGGCTCCCAGGAGGAGCCGTGCAGGACGGAACTCCAGCAGGCGGCCAGGGCGTCCTGGACGCGCCGGTTTCCGGTCAGCCGCAGGGGATCGGCGAGGTCGAGGAAGAGCCTGCGGTCCGCCTCCCCCTTGGCATGGGTGAAGCTGCCCCGGCGGTGCTGCCGGGGAGGCTCTCCGGTGCGCGGCGCCAGAGCGTTGCGCAGCCGTTCCAGGAGGAGCCGGTAGAGGCGGTCGTCGGAGCGGGCCAGGGTCAGGAGTGCCTGGTGGGCCAGGTCGCCGACGCGGCCGTAGGAACGGCGGTCCAGGTGGTGCAGGCGGACCAGGGCCTGGTCGGGATGCGAGGCGGCCATGGTCTGGGAGCAGACGGCGATCAGGGCTTCGCGCAGGTGGGCCGGGATCTCGTGCGAGAGGGACCACTCGTAGATCTTCTGCCGGAAGTACCTGCCGTGCTTCCCGTTCTCCAGGCCCTCGGCGAGCGCCTGGGCCGCCTCCGGGACCAGATCCTCCCCGCCGGTGCGGCCCCACTCCTCGGCCAGGACGGTCAGATCCTCCTGCCGGTCCACCCGCAGTACCTCGGTGGCGAACCGGCCGACGGCGGCCTCCCGTACCTCGGGCGGCGCGGCGGCGGCACTGTCCCGGAACCAGTCGCGCAGCCGGTGGCGGATGTCGGGGAAGTAGGTCCAGAAGTGCTCGCGCGCGGCCCGGTCGTACTCCGCCTCCTTGAAGTGCACCAGGCCGTGCGCGCCCGCCTCCGCGCCGATCCCGGCCAGTTCCTCGAACAGGTCCGTCCGGTCCAGCCGGGGGGTCTCGTCCGGTGGATGGCTGAGGATCCTCAGCAGGCCGTTGGCGGCGTCGAGCAGCACCTCGGGGGTGGCTTCGTGGAAGACCGCCAGGGAGAGCAGCAGGGCGCGTTCCCGGCCGCTGCGCGCCGCCGCGAGGGCGACAGCCGTACGCGCCTGCCGGTCCTGGGCGCTGTCGGCCAGCGCGGACGCCAGCCACTCGGGGAAGCCCCGGTCGGCCGGTGAGCGGCGCCACCGGTCACGGATCCGGTGGGCCAGCCTCGCCACGTGGTCGAGGTCGAACGCGGTCAGGGTCGACGCGAGGTCGGGGCCGGAGAGGTCCTCCTCGGTGAACGGGACGCCGTCGCACCGCAGTTGGCGCGCGAGCACCCGGAGCGGGTCAGGGCGGCTCAACTCGGCCTTCAGATGGCGCAGTTCGCTTCTGAGGAGATAGGCGAGAGAGTGCGGGAGCACGACGGCGAGCCGGGCGCGGCGGGCGATGAGCGTGGTGCGGAAGTCGGTCAGCGCGTCCTGGAAGGCGAGGTAGTGGGACTCCTCGGTCGCGGAGAGGTCCAGCAGGAGCCGGTCGCCCTCGCCGATGTCCTCGGTGTCGAGGGGCGGGCCCTCCTTGTCGTCCGAGGTGTCGGGGAGTTCGTGCAGGCTGCCCCCGGCGCCCGGCAGTTCGTGCAGCAGCATGACGGCCGCCGAGCGCCGGCCGGAGCCGGACGGGCCGTCGAGGAGCACGGTGTGCTCCCGGTCCAGCAGCAGCCGTGCGTCTCTCAGACCGGTCGGGGGGACGAAGCGTTCGGCGAGGTGCGCGCGGTCGGGTTCGGCGATCGAGCGGGGGCGGGGCCTGGAGCGCAGCCGGGATTCGGCCGCCGCGTAGAAGATGTTGTTGTACTGAGGGCCGGGCCCGCTGTTCATCGGGCCATGAGCGGTCCCGACATGCGTGTCGGTCACCGTCCCTCGCCCCCGCGCGGGGTCCGCGTGCCGAAGCCCATGCGGATACCGCCCGCGTTGTCGCCGGCGACGTAGTTGTTGCCGTCGCCGGTGATGTGGGGGGCGTTGTACTGAGGGCCGGAGCCGGTGTTCATGGGGCCGTGGGCGTCGTTGACGTAGGTGCCGACGTTGCCGGCGACGTTGCCGATACCGCCGCGCTGGTGGTCGTTGCGTACGGCCGGGGGCTGCTCCGGGGCGGGCCGCTGTTCGGCGGGGCGGG
>NZ_LIRL01000919.1 GCF_001419795.1 Streptomyces niveiscabiei | reverse complement strand
ACCCCGCCCCGACCGCCGTGAGCGCCTGCACGAGCAGCAGCACGAGCACGCCCGCCCACACGGCCGCGACGGTCCACCGCCACAGCCCGGCGAGCCACGCCTCCCCCTCGGCGCGCCCCCGCTCGGCGACGTCCCCGGCGGACTGGGTCAGCTCCTCGGAGACCCACTGCCGGGAGGCGAACGCCGAGTGCGCGACGGCCGCCGGCACCCCCTCACCGGCCGCGAAGGAGTCCCGCCGCGCGAGGAACGCGGCGACGGCCCGCCGGTGCCCTTCCCGGGCCCCGTGCGGACACCCGCCGCACGTGCATCCGCCCGTGTGGACGCCCCCGGCGTCGACACCGGCCCCCTGCCCCGCTTCCCGCACCGCCACGCCCGACGACCGCCTTCCCGCGACCAGAAAGAAACCCCAGGCGGACCGCCTGGACAGAGAACTCGGACAGAAGACGGGCGGGAGCCTGCGCGACCCCCCGCAACTCCCGTGCGCCGAGAGCGAATTGTGCCCTATCGGGACCCCCGCGCGCTGACCCGGCCGGGCACCGGACGCAACCGGTCACGGAACATCCACGAACGGCCCGGCCCGGCCTCAACCCGCCTTCCCCCACCCCCTGTTGACCTCCCTGGGACAATTCCCCTATGGCCGAGATCATCCAGCGCGACGGGACCTGGGCCTTCGACGGTACGACCGTGCGCATCACCCCCGGTCTGCACCGCACCGTCCCCCTGTTCCGCCAGACGTACGGCGAGGTCGCGCTCCCCCTCGAAGCGGTCGCCGGCGTCGTCTACGAACCGGAGCGCAGGCGCGGCCGGTTACGGGTCCGGCTGCGCGAGGGCGCCGACCCGCTCCTCCAGGCGACCGGCGGCCGGCTCCCCGAACCCGCCGACCCCTACCGCCTGTTGGTGGACCCGGACAGCGCCGGGACCGCCGAGTTCCTCGCCGAGGAGATCCGCAACGCGCTGCTCCTGGAGCAGATCCCGAAGGACCCGACGGCCGGCTACCTCCTCCCCGGCCCCCCGGTCCCCGTCTCGGTCCGCTCCTCGGACGGCACGGTCTCCTTCGACGGCACCCGGGTCCGCATCGACTGGGCGGACACCTCGGACCGGGTGAAGCGGGCGACGGGCCCGCGCGTGATCGGCGTCGGGGACGTCGTGCGCGTCGAGTGGATGCCCAACTCCGGTTACGACGACGGCTTCCTGCGGTTCGTCACCCGGGACACGGTCTTCTCGAAACTCCCGCCGGAGAAGGACCCGTACACCCTGGACCTGTGGGGCAACACCCGCCGCGACCTGCTCACCGCCCTGGTCGCGACGGCCGTCACGGCCCGCCTCCCGCACCCCTCGGCCCGTCCGCTCCGCGAGGACTACCCGGCCCTGCCCCCGCCGCCGACCGACCACCACGACGTACTCCTGCGCCGTCTGCGGGAGTTGGGGGAACTGCACCGCGCCGGGGTCCTCACGGACGAGGAGTTCGCGCGGACGAAAGCCGTGGTCCTCAGGGGGTTCGGAAGCTAGGGGGTTCGGAAGCTAGCCGAGGAGGTCCGGTTCGCTGCGGCTGATGTCCTGCCACAGCGGCTGGTAGTTGATCCACGCGACCAGGTCCCCGCCCAACTGCTCGCGCGTGGCGGTCGCTTGACGCCGTTCGATCAGCACCGGACGCCCGGCGGCCTTCGCGGTCAGCTGCACCTGGCTCGACCGCTCCATGGACAGGAACCACCAGGCGGCGGCGTCCACGGAGTCCCCGACGGTCAACAGCCCGTGGTTGCGCAGGACAAGGGCCTTCCGCGACCCCAACGCCGAGGCGATGCGCCGCCCTTCGTCCGCGTCGACGGTCACCCCGGTGTACGTGTCGTACAGCGCGTGGTCCTCGAAGAAGGCGCAGCTCTCCTGCGTGATCGGGTCGAGCAGTTCCCCGAGCGCGGCGAGCGCCCTCCCGTACACGGAGTGGCAGTGCGCGACGGCGACGACGTCCGGGCGCGCCGCGTGCACCTGCGCGTGCACGGTGAACGCGGCCTGGTTGACGTGGTAGCTCCCCTCGACGACCTGCCCCTCGGCGTTCGCCAGCACCAGATCGCTCACCGTCACGTGCTTGAACGGCACCCCGAACGGGTTCACCCAGAAACAGTCGCTGAACTCCGGGTCCCGCGCGGTGATGTGCCCCGACACCCCGTCCTCGAACCCGAGCCGCCCGAAGATCCGCACGGCGCCCGCGAGCCGCTCCTTGCGGTGGCGCCGCTCGTCCTCGGGCGACTCGTGCGTCGGCGGCAGGGCGAACCGGAGCCGGTCGGTGGGCAGCGGGGCAGGCGGGGTGGGCCCGGACATCGGTCCTCCAGCGATGGACTGCTCTACAGGGCCGGAAGTTACCGCCGGTCAGCGGAAAAAGGCAGGGCCGCGCGGGAAAGGCGACAGGAGATGTCGGGATACGCCGGGACACTCACAGCATGAACACGAACTGGGCCGCTTTCCGCACCGCCGAACCCGACCTCGCCGCGACCGTCGAGGCGCGGTTCGCACAGCACACGCACCAGGTCCTCGCGACGCTCCGCAAGGACGGCTCGCCGCGCACCAGCGGCATCGAAGTCCGCTTCCACGACGGCGAGTTGTGGCTCGGCATGATGACCGGCTCCCTCAAGGCGCGTGACCTGCGCCGGGACCCGAGGTTCGCGCTCCAGGCGAACCCCGGCGAGGGGACGAGCCTGGGCGGGGGCGACGTACGGGTCTCCGGGCGGGCGGTGGAGGTCGAGGACGGCCCGCTGAAGGCGGCGTACGTGAAAGAGGTGGAACCGCCGGAGCCGTTCCACCTCTTCCGCGTCGAACTCACGGACGTCACGAGGACGTTCGTGGAGGACGAGACCTACCTGGTCGTCGAACTCTGGGAGCCCGGCAAGCCGGTGCGCACGATCAAGCGCACCTGAGCCTCAGGGTTACTCCCACTCGATCGTGCCCGGCGGCGGTTCACCTCCGCTTCAGCAGAGAGGCCCCGCCAGCCACTTTACTCCCACTCGATCGTGCCCGGGGGCTTGCTCGTCACGTCCAGCACAACCCTGTTGACGTCCCGCACCTCGTTCGTGATCCGCGTCGAGATCCGCGCCAGGACGTCGTACGGGAGCCGCGACCAGTCCGCCGTCATCGCGTCCTCGGAGGAGACCGGGCGCAGGACGATCGGGTGGCCGTAGGTGCGGCCGTCGCCCTGGACGCCGACCGAGCGGACGTCCGCGAGGAGGACCACCGGGCACTGCCAGATCTCGCGGTCGAGGCCGGCCGCCGTCAGCTCCTCGCGGGCGATCGCGTCGGCCTCGCGCAGCAGGTCGAGGCGCTCCTTGGTGACCTCGCCGACGATGCGGATGCCGAGGCCGGGGCCGGGGAAGGGCTGGCGCTGGACGATCTCCTCGGGCAGGCCCAGCTCCTGGCCGACCATGCGGACCTCGTCCTTGAACAGCTTGCGCAGCGGCTCGATGAGCTGGAACTCCAGGTCCTCGGGGAGCCCGCCGACGTTGTGGTGCGACTTGATGTTGGCGGTGCCGGTGCCGCCGCCGGACTCGACGACGTCCGGGTAGAGCGTGCCCTGCACGAGGAACTCGACCGCCGGGCCCGCGTCCGCGATGATCTCGGCCTGCGCCTGCTCGAAGACGCGGATGAACTCGCGCCCGATGATCTTCCGCTTCTCCTCGGGGTCGGAGACCCCGGCGAGCGCGGTGAGGAACCGCTCCTCCGCGTCGACGACGACCAGCTTGACGCCGGTCGCGGCCACGAAGTCCTTCTCGACCTGCTCGGTCTCGCCCTTGCGCATCAGGCCGTGGTCGACGTACACGCAGGTCAGCTGGTCCCCGATGGCCCGCGCGACGAGCGCTGCGGCGACCGCCGAGTCGACGCCGCCGGAGAGCCCGCAGATGGCGCGCTTGTCGCCGACCTGCTCGCGGATCGCCGCGACCTGCTCCTCGATGACATTGCCAGTGGTCCAGTCCGGCTTGAGCCCGGCGCCCCGGTACAGGAAGTGCTCCAGGACCTGCTGGCCGTGCGTGGAGTGCATGACCTCGGGGTGGTACTGGACGCCGTACAGCCGCTTCTCGTCGTTCTCGAAGGCGGCGACGGGGACGACGTCGGTGGACGCGGTGACCGCGAAGCCCTCGGGCGCCGCCGAGCAGGCGTCGCCGTGGGACATCCACACGGCCTGCTCGGCCGGGGTGCCC
>NZ_LIRL01000918.1 GCF_001419795.1 Streptomyces niveiscabiei | reverse complement strand
TCGGCGGGGGTGGTGAGGGGGCGGCTGTCGGGGAAGGACAGGAAGACCATCACCGCGTCGAGGGAGCGTGCCGGTCGTGGATAGGCGGCGTTCCAGGTGTCGAGGCCCTCGGAGTGGTGGGCGGTGGTGCGGGTGAGGGCGCAGGGCGCGGTGGAGAAGGGTTCGGCCACCGAGGGGGCGCCGGCGAGGGAGGTCGCGGCGAGCGCGCAGAGCGTGGTGCACACGGCCGCCGACTTGCGCAGTCGAGGGCGCGGGAGCGGACGCGGCACGGGGACCTCCGGAGGCGGGCGGTTCTGGGGACACCTCCACCCACCCTGTACGGGTTTGTCATACCGCGCCTTGTTTGTCTGCCCCGGAAGAGTGAGCGGTATGACATACCGGGGGACCCGCGACACCCCGGAACACTCACGGAACGTCACATGTGGTCCTAGGTCCGCAGAACCGGTCCCGCTGCGGGCAGAAACGATCTGTCAGAAGAGTGGGTAGGTCATGGACACTTGGCAGTGGCTGCGGTGGTCCGGGCCCAGCCTCTATGATCGGCACACTTTCCTGACACTTTCCTGCGCGGACAGAGATCGAGTGCACTGCGGGAGCGAGCGGTGAGCGGAACGTCCGAAGGGCCGACGCCCGCGGCAGACCTCGACCGGTCCGCCGTTACAGAGAGTGACACTTTGGCATCGGATGGTGCCCGAGGGCTGAACGGCGCCCTCGGCCCGTCCACGTATCAGGCGGTCTTCGCCGCGTCCCCCTCGGCCATGGCCGTCGTGGGGCGCGACGGGCTGATCGTCTCCGTCAACACGGCCTTCGGGGAGATCCTCGGGGCCGACCCGGCGGGCCTGGTCGGGCGGGTCGCCGCCGACCTCCTCGACCTCGCGTCCGACGCGCGCACCTGGCACGCGTACCGCGAGGTGCTGTGCGGCCGGCAGGCCGAACTCCGGTGCGCCAGGCGGCTGAAGCAGCCCGACGGGCGGGCCGTGTGGGCGCGGGTCACCGTGTCGCCCCTCGGCGGCGACACGCCCGGGGTGCTGCTGTCGGTCTCCGACATCAGCGCGCGGCGCGAACTCCAGGCGCGGCTGCGCCATCTCCAGATGCACGATCCGGTGACCCGGCTCCCCAACAGGGCGTTGTTCTTCGAGCGGTTGTCGGCCGCGCTGGAGCCCGACGCGTACGAACGGGGCGGCACCGGGCGGATCGGGCTGTGCTACCTCGACCTCGACGGGTTCAAGGCCGTCAACGACACGCTCGGGCACCGGGTCGGCGACCGGCTGCTCGCCGCCGTCGCCGACCGGCTCAACTCCTGTGCGGAGGAGGCCGGTCGGGCCAGAGCGGCGGCGCCGCTCGTCGCGCGGCTCGGCGGGGACGAGTTCGCGCTCCTCGTCGCGGACTCCACCGGCACCGACCAGCTCGCGGAGTTGGCGGAGGCCGTCCTCAAGTCCCTTCAGGCACCGTTCGACCTGGACGGCCAGCGGCTCAACGTCACCGCTTCCATCGGGGTCGTGGAGCGGCACGCGGCGGGCACGACGGCAACCGGCCTCGTCCAGGCGGCGGATACGACGCTGTACTGGGCCAAGGTCGACGGGAAGTCCCGGTGGACGCTGTTCGATCCCGAGCGCAACGCCCACCTGATGACCCGTCAAGCGCTCGCCTCCACACTGCGGCCCGCCATCGAGCGGGGTGAATTCGTGCTGGAGTACCAGCCGTTGGTCGGGATGTCCGACGGACGGCTGCGCGGCGTCGAGGCGTTGGTGCGCTGGGACCATCCCCGGTTCGGGCTGCTGCCGCCGAATCGGTTCGTCGGGCTCGCCGAGGAGGACGGCTCCATCGTGCCGTTGGGGCGCTGGGTGCTGGCGACCGCCTGCCGGCAGGCCCGGCGCTGGCAGCTCGACCATCCCGACGAGACGCCCCTCTTCGTCAGCGTCAACGTCGCCGTCCGGCAGGTGTGGGACTCCGATCTCGTCGCGGACGTCGCGGAGATCCTCGCGGAGACCGAACTCGCGCCGGGGCTCCTCCAGTTGGAGCTCACCGAGTCCGCCGTCATGGGGTCCGCCGGGCGTCCCCTCCAAGCCCTCCAGGCCCTCAGCGACATGGGCGTCCGCATCGCCATCGACGACTTCGGGACGGGGTACTCCAACCTCGCCTACCTCAGCCGTCTGCCGGTCTCGGTGCTCAAGCTGGACGGCTCTTTCGTCCGCGGCTTCCAGTACGACGGCTCCGGCGCGCCACCCAATCCCGCCGACGAGGTCGTCGTCGAGGCCATGATCGACCTCGCCCACCGGCTGGGCCTCACGGTCACCGCCGAATGCGTCGAAACGGCTTCCCAGGCAGCGCGGTTGAGGCGCATCGGGTGCGATACGGGGCAGGGGTGGCTGTACTCCCGTCCGGTGTCGGCGGAGCGCATCGCGGAGTTGCACGGGGGTGGGGCGGAGGGGCCCGGGA
>NZ_LIRL01000917.1 GCF_001419795.1 Streptomyces niveiscabiei | reverse complement strand
GGGTGGTGTGTGTGCCGGAGCATGGGGGTGGGCGTGCGCTGGATGGGGTGGTGTGCGCCAAGTCGGGTGGTACCGGGTGTGTGATATCGGGTATGTGGTTATCGAATATCTGAAATCGGACATGGTGTGCATCGCTGTGCTGGGAAGTGATCGGCGTGATCGACACCGAAGGCGACTGCGCCGAGTGGACGTTCCCGGCGGATCCGGGAGCGGTGCGCGGGGCTCGTACGGTCGTTCGGATGCAGTTGCAGAGGTGGCGGCTGGAGGGCGTGAGCGATGTCGCGGTCCTGCTCGTCAGCGAGCTGGTGACCAACGCCCTGCGGCACGCGGCCGGGCCGATCGGGCTGCGGCTCGTCCGGCCCGCCGGGCTCGGCGACGTCCTCGTCGTCGAGGTCTCCGATCCGCTGCCCGACCCGCCCCGGGAGCGCGCGGCCCGGCCGGAGGACGAGAGCGGCAGGGGGCTGCAACTGCTCGCGTCCGCGGCGAACCGGTGGGGTACGCGTCCCGATGCGACCGGCAAGACGGTCTGGTTCGAACTGGCGGTGCCCGAGGCGGTGCCCGAATGACCTGCGGAAACGCCGCTCCGGCCGCCTCGCCGGCGGCGTACGTCGGTTTTCGGCCAGGGACTCGAGTCGATCCGGGTGGTTCGAGGGTGTGCCCGCTGGTTAGAAGAGTGGAAGTGTTGGAACGGAACGGTCCAAAAAACGCCTGGACCGTGCTGTGATCGTGAACACCGTGCCGTGCGGCCCCGTAGTGCTGGATACTGCGGGCAGCCGCCCCTGGTGACCGGTACCGGGCGCGGTGAGCTGGAGGGGACGGTTCGCGTGAGCGAGATACCAGCGAAGGCCACGGGGTCGCACGACCCGTCGGACGCCGCAGGCGCCTTCGGCGATGCCACCTCACCGGGCGGCACGACGCCGAGGGACACCGCGCACCCGAACGGGCCGGATGGCGCCGACGCGGCGGCCCCGCGCGGGGCGACTCCCGGGGGCACCCGGAACGCGGCGCAGGCCAGCCCCGGCGCCTCACGCCGCGAGCCCGCTGCCGACCCGCGTGCCACGCCCGTACCCTCCTCCGCCCTCTCCGACATCCCCGCCGCCGACGCCGTCTGGCAGAGCAGCCCGCCGGGGTCCATCTACGACTACATCCGGGTCGCCTCCTTCTCCATCGGGCCCGATGGGCTTGTCGATCAGTGGAGTCTGCGGGCCGAGCAGATTTTCGGGATCTCCGCGGAGCGGGCTGTCGGGCTGGATCCGATTCAGGCGTTCATCGACCCGGACCTGCGCGCGCGGGGGCAGCGGAAGATGGCGGAGATCCTGGACGGGCGGGAGTGGACCGGTGTGGTGCCGTTCAAGGCGCCGGAGAGCGGGGAGAGGGGGCTCGCCGAGGTCTATGTGATGCCGACCACGACGTCGGACGGCGACCGGGCCGCCGTGTGCATCGTCGTCGACGTGCGGACCCTGCGCAGCATCGAGACCGACCTCGCCGCCTCGCAGTCGATTTTCGGCCAATCCCCGTTCGGGTTCCTGCTGATCGACCCGGACCTGAGAGTGCGGCGGGCGAACGAACGGTTCGCGTCGCTGTTCGGCGGGACACCGGACGACCACCGCGGGCACGGCGTCGCGGACTACCTCCAGAGGTCGGAGGCCGAGCGCGTCACCGCGACCCTGAAGCGGGTGCTCCAGACCGGCGACTCGATCACGGACATGCACGTCACCGGGTTCACCCCGGGCTCGGACGAGCGCAGGCACTGGTCGATCAACCTGTACCGCGTGCACAGCGGCAGCGGACGCCCCATCGGCATCGCCTGGCTCGGCATCGACATCACGGCCCGCAGGGCGGCGGCCAGGGAAGCCGCCGCGGCCCGCCGCAACCTCGCCCTGCTGAACGAGGCCGGCGCCCGCATCGGCAACTCCCTCGACCTGGAGACCACGGCCCGCGAACTCCTCGACGTGGTCGTCCCCGGCTTCTGCGACCTCGCGACCGTCGACCTCTACCAGGGCCTGCTGGCCGGCGACGAGACCCCGCCGGGCCTCGCGGACGGCAGCGCGGAACTCCGCCGCGTCGCCTTCGCGTCGGCCGTCTCGGACGTCCCGTTCACCGCGACCGGCGGCACCCCGATCCCCGTCGGCTCGGTCCACCACTTCCCGTTCACGTCGCCCCGCGCGGACGCGCTGCGCACCGCACGCCCCCAGCACATCGCCGGCGCGGAAGGCGGCCTCGTCCAGTCCACGCTGGCCGTGCCGATGGTCGCGCACGACACCGTCGTCGGGCTCGCGCAGTTCTCCCGTACGAAGGGCAGCGAGCCGTTCGGCGACCGGGACCGCGACCTGGCCGTCGAACTGGCCGCGCGGGCCGCCGTCAGCATCGACAACGCGCGGCTGTACCGGCGCGAACGCGAACGCGCGCTGATACTGCAACGCTCCCTGCTGCCGCCGGGCGACCCGATCGCCTCCGGCCTCGACATCGCCTGCCGCTACCTGCCGGGCAACGCGTCCACGGGGCGCCCCAGCGAGGTCGGCGGCGACTGGTTCGACGTCATCGAACTGCCGGGCCACCGCACCGCGTTGGTCGTCGGCGACGTCATGGGACGGGGCCTGCGGGCCGCCGTCGCGATGGGCGAACTCCGCACCGCCGTACGGACGTTGGCGCTGCTCGACACCGAACCCGCCGAAGTCCTCAGCGCGCTGGACGAGATCGCGCGCGGCCTCGGCACGCCGGGGGGTGTGCAACAGGCGACCCGCGCGGCCCGGCGCCCCCGGGAGGCGGACCTCTCCGAGGTGTACCTCGCGACGTGCGTGTACGCGGTGTACGACTCCGTCACCCGCCGGTGCACGTTCGCCAACGCGGGCCACCTGCCGCCCGTGCTGGTCGAACCCGGCGAGCCCGCGCTCATGCTGGACGTGCCGCCCGGCATGCCGCTCGGCGTCGGCGGGGAGCCGTTCGAGGAGGTCGAAGTCGAGCTGCCCGAGGGGGCGTTGCTCGCGCTGTACACGGACGGGCTGGTCGAGTCCCGTGACCATCCCCTCGACGAAGGGCTCCAGGCGTTCGTCGGCGCGCTCACCGACCCCTCCCAGCCGCTGGAGGACGTCTGCGACCACGTTCTCAACACGCTCGACTCCCACCACGGCGAGGACGACATCGCGCTGCTGATGGCCCGCGTCCAGGGGCTGCCCGCGGAGTCCGTCGGTGACTGGACGCTGCCTCGTGAGCCCAAGAGTGTGGGGCGGGCTCGGGAGTATGCGCGGGCGCAGTTGGTGAGCTGGGACCTTGAACCCCTTGTCGATACGACCGAGTTGCTGGTGAGCGAGCTCGTCACCAACGCCTTGCGCTACGGCGAGGGCGAGATCCGACTCCGGCTCCTGCTCGACCGGACGCTGGTGTGCGAGGTCTGGGACGCCGGCCTGGTCCAGCCTCGACGCAGGCGCGCGCGGGATACGGACGAGGGGGGTCGGGGACTTCAGCTCGTGGGGTTGCTGTCTGCGGCGTGGGGCTCTCGGCGGACCCCTCGAGGGAAGACGGTTTGGTTTGAACTGCCGTTGCCGGATGGGGACTCGACGCCGGTCGATCCTGCGGAGGCGTTGCTGAGCCTGTTCTAGGGGGTGGGATCGGATTGTGGGGCGGCTGCGGGTCCGTTGTGGCTGGTCGCGCAGTTCCCCGCGCCCCTAAAAACATGCGGTTGCCGTGTTTTGAGGGGTGCTCGGCGGCCTAGCGGTCTGAAAGGCGTGCGGTTGCCGTGTCTTGAGGGGCGCCCGGTGTCCTCGTGCCTCTAAAAGACGTGCAGCTGCCGCGCTTCAAGAGCTGCCCAGCGCCCGCGAGCCCCTGAAAGACGCGTAGTTGCCACGCCGGTACGGCTCCCCGCTGCCCGCCTCACCCAAAACGCCGCCCCCCACCCGGCCCAATGCAAAAAATCCCTTGGACCCAACCAACCCGCTCCGCAATACTCCGCCGATGCACTCTCC